>DKNZ01000048.1 GCA_002469845.1 Cellvibrionales bacterium UBA7375
ACTCCCGATTTCAGTGGTTTAAATAAAAAAGTTAGTGGTCTTCATGCGCCATACTTAAGTAGACGATAGTGAGAACCATAAAAATAAATGCTTGCAAGGTGATAACCAAAATATGGAATACCGCCCAGCCCCATTGCATCAAGCCACCAGCGATGGCAAATATGCCGCCACTGAGTGTCATAATGATTGCTGCGATAAGGACTGTTTTACCGGTCGTTATCTTGCCTTTAAGGTTTAACCAGCAAACCCCGCAGACCAATGCAAACACAGCTAACCAAAATAAGAAGTTAGTGTGTTCACCGAATATTTGCGCATGGATACCACCAGCGGCTATTCCGCCACCGGCTCCAGCCGCAAACATCATTGCAATTAGAATAAAAATCATTTCGCCCGCATACATGTTACCGAACAAACGCAGGCCAAGAGAAAATGGTTTTGCCAATAGTCCCACTGTTTCCATAAATAGATTCACCGGTATAAAAGCCCAGTGATTAAATGGATGCATGGTTAATTCTTTGATAAAACCTGTACCTTTGATTTTGATAGAGTAATACAACATCAAGATAAACACGCCCAAGGCCATACCCATAGTAATATTGGGGTCGGTTGAGGGAACAATTTTTTGATAGCCAACGCCGGCTTTTGCCAGCAGGTATGGAATAAGGTCGACGGGAATCAGGTCCATAAGATTCATTAGGAACACCCAGACAAAAATGGTCAGCGCTAGAGGTGCTACCATTTTATTAACGCCATGAAAGCTGTCTTTTACTGCGCCATCAATAAACTCTACAACGAGTTCAATAAAGTTTAGAAAGCCTGATGGTACGCCGGTAGTTGCCCGCTTTGCGGCGTAGCGAAACATCCAACAAAAAATGATTCCAAGACCTAGAGACCAGGCTAGAGAGTCAACGTGAACGGCCATAAAGCCCATTTCGGCGGCTTCTTGTGCGCCATGGGCGAAGCTCCAACCATTTTCAGGGTGGTTGCCATAAACTAGATTTTGAAGGTGATGCTGAATATATTCAGTAGTGCTTGCGGGATTTTCGCCGGCCATCTAATGTTCTCTACTCTGTATCTCAACAAACGTTGTCTGGTTTAATGCTCTAGTGCTCGTTTGGTAACAAACAACTGGAGCGGTATCATCAGCAAAAAAGCTGCAAACAGTGCAATGTAATTCCACTGTGTTTCAAGGTTAAATACCACAGCAAATAATGCCGCTGTTAGTACAACCTTGCCAAATTCTCCGCGGTACATGGACCTTACTGCTAAGCCCATCTGTCTGGCGCCGGCGTATTTAAACGCCTGCCACGAAAACCATGCCTGAGGAATGATTTGTATCATGCCTCCCACCAGCGCCGACAATGCCAACAGCCTATCTTCAAGGCTGAGGGTACCCGTTAACAATAGCAGAATTGCCAACTGATACATTGTTACTTTTAACATTTTAGGCTTTGGAATGGTCGTCTTGGTCATTTCAATCCACCTTTACCGACCTGAGATAGATAAAATTTCGTCTATACCTCTTCGCGGATCGGCATTATAGGTATAGTGTGATCGATATTCAACTCAACAGGGCGATCTATTGAAAAGTATTTTGACGTTTGTTTGATTTTTTATCGGTTATTTAAGGTGGCTGAGAATACCGTCAAGCTCGTCAACGCTGTTATAGCTTATGGTCAACTTTCCTGAGCCCTTTGAGCCGTGCTGAATTTTTACCGCCGCCCCCAACTTTTCTGATAATTCCGTTTGCAAATTTACTATATCTTGGTTTGCTGCGGTTTTGGTATTTTGAGTCACATTTGGTGATTGGAGTTTTTTGACCAAAACCTCCGTTTGACGAACAGTCAAACCATCACTGGCTACCGCCCTCGCTGCTTGGATTTGAACATCGCCCTCCAGAGCCAATAAACATTTGGCATGGCCAAGCTCTATATCGCCGCGCTCTAATTGTTGCTGAACCAGCTGTTGAAGCGCGGCAAGGCGCATTAGGTTGGTTACCGCAGATCTAGATTTTCCAACCGCCTCAGCCACTTGCTGTTGTGTCAGGTTAAACTCATCTTGCAGTCGAATTAAGGCTTGGCTTTCTTCAATAGCGTTTAGGTCTTCGCGCTGGATGTTTTCAATCAGGGCCATGGCAATGGTGGCTTGATCAGATATATCTCTGACCATCGCTGGAATTTCATCTAGCCCAGCCAGCTGTGCTGCTCGCCAGCGTCTTTCGCCAGCGATTATTTCGTATTTATCTTGGCCTATCCCGCGAACCATGATGGGCTGAATAAGTCCCTGGCTGGCAATAGAATCCGCAAGCTCTTGGAGGCTGTCACTATTGAATTCTCGCCTAGGCTGGTATTGGCCTCGCTGAAGAAACTCAACCGGTATTTGCTTTAAGTTACCAGCCGCAACCCCATGATCACCCTCGGCCAAGCCTTGATCTGCATTAATTTCTTCTGCAAGTCCCAACAGTGCGTCTAACCCTTTACCCAAGCTCTGTCTTTTTGTGGCCATGAATTGTTATCCTTTATTTTCGGTTAAGTTTTGTTGTTTGCGAAGTATTTCGCCAGCCAAAGCCAGATAGGCCAGCGAGCCTTTTGCGTTTTTATCATATGCTAATGCCGGCTTTCCATGACTAGGAGCCTCAGCTAATCTTACATTTCGCGGAATACTAACGCGGTAAACAGCATCGCCAAAATACTTTCTAAGTTGGGCTGAAACTGCATTGGTTAATCCGTTTCGAGGATCGTACATAGTTCTAAGTATGCCCTCAATTTTAAGCTTTGGATTTATTAGTTTGGCAATTTGACGAATAGTATTGTTGAGCGCTGATAAGCCTTCTAGGGCGTAATATTCACACTGCATTGGAATAATAACGCCCTCGCTGGCCACCAACGCATTTACTGTGAGCATGTTTAATGAGGGTGGGCAGTCGATAATAATATAATCATAGTTATCCGCCACTCGCTGTAGGGCAAAGCGCAGTCGTGTTTCTCGGCCTATCTCTTGAATTAACTCAACTTCAGCCGCTACCAGATCGCCATTTGCAGGAATTAGGTGGTATTTACCGGTCTCTGACGGGACTATGCATTCTTCAATTGGTTTTTTTTCGGTCAGAACATCGTATACGCTATGTTCGCATTTTTGTTTATCGATACCAGACCCCATGGTGGTGTTGCCTTGTGGGTCTAAGTCTAAAAGTAGAACGCGCTTTTTGTAGGCGGCAAGTGAAGCGGCAAGGTTTACGCTGGTAGTGGTCTTTCCGACCCCGCCTTTTTGATTAGCAATTGATAGTATTCGAGCCACTGGTAAACCATTTTCCTTTAACGAATTATTGCGAGTCACCCGTTTTTATTATTTTTATAAGGTGCCTCTCGCTGTCTATTTGAGGTACTTTTACCTCTGACAGATCAACGACCTTATAGGCTTTCGTGATTTGGCTCAACTCTGAATCGGGTTTTTTTCCTTTCATCGCCAAAAAAAAGCCTGTATCGGACACCAAATGGTCGCATTGGTTAAGCATATCAGAGATGGCGCTAAATGCGCGGCTTAAGACAATATCATAGGGTTTTTGTGACTGATAATTCTCTACCCTTTGGTTTACTTCCCTAGCGTTTTCGAGGGATAGGTCGCTGATTGCTTGAAATAAAAATCTTGTTTTTTTTCCGTTGCTATCTAACAGTGTGAAATTAATATTAGTGTTTAAAATTGCCAGTGGTATTCCGGGTAACCCGGGGCCTGTTCCCACATCAATAATTTCTTTGCCTGCCTGAATGTAGGGATGGATAGCCAGGCTGTCCAGCAGATGTAGGCGTACCATCTGAATGGGATCGCGAATGGCTGTTAGGTTATAGGCTTTATTCCATCGCTCTAGCAATTCGAGATATGTTAGTAGTTTTTCTAATTGCTGTGATGTGCAATCTATACCAAGAGTATTAATGCCGGCCTTTAATTCTTGATACCTATCTGATAGCGACATAGTTAAGCCGCATTTTTCTTAAGTGATACCAATAATAATGAAATAGCCGCTGGAGTAATGCCGGGAATTCTCGATGCTCGGGCAAGTGTTTCTGGTTTCGCTTCGTTCAATTTTTGCTTGACCTCGTTAGATAGGCCGCTGACTTTATCGTAGTTGAAGGTTGCTGGAATTGCGGTGTTTTCATGGCGTCGCAATTTATCAATATCTTGCTGTTGGCGCTCGATATAACCGGCATATTTTACGTCTATTTCAATTTGCTCAGAAACCTTGCTATCAATATTTAACTCTGGGGTTAGTGCGGATATAGCACTGTGAGAAACTTCGGGACGCTTGAGTAGATCAAGCATGGAGTATTCTCGGGCTAATTTATTTTTCAAATAGGGCTCAATTTGCTTAGCTTCATATGAGTCTGGTTGAATCCAAGTGGATTTTATTCGTTGGCGCTCTATTGCTATGGCTTCTCTTTTGTCACAAAAACTCTGCCAATGACTATCTGTTACCAATCCTAACGCTCGGCCTTTTTCGGTTAAACGAAGATCTGCATTATCCTCTCGTAGCAATAATCTATATTCTGCACGGCTGGTAAACATTCGGTACGGCTCACTGGTTCCCATACTAATAAGATCATCAACAAGAACGCCTATATAGGCTTCATCTCGACCCGGGCACCAACTGTCTTTGTCTTGGACTTTGAGTGCAGCATTTGTACCTGCTAATAACCCTTGAGCGGCGGCTTCTTCATAGCCAGTGGTGCCGTTTATTTGTCCGGCAAAAAATAACCCCTGAACTGCTTTGGTTTCAAGGGAATATTTTAAATCCTGCGGATTAAAGTAGTCATATTCGATGGCGTAGCCTGGACGCATAATATGGGCGTTTTCAAAACCCTCTATGGAGCGCACCAGATTCAACTGAATATCAAACGGAAGGCTAGTAGATATACCATTGGGGTAGAGTTCGTGGGTATTTAAACCCTCGGGCTCTATAAACACCTGATGTTTGTCTTTATCCGCAAAGCGAACTACCTTATCTTCAATCGATGGGCAGTATCTAGGACCAACACCATCAATAACACCGGTGTATAGCGGCGATCTATCCATGCCGCCACGAATAACATCATGGGTTTTTTCGTTGGTGTAGGTTATCCAGCAGCATGTCTGCCTAGGATGGTCAGAAAGCTTGCCAAAATAGGACATTATGGGTTCAGGTTGATCACCCCATTGCTCTTGAAGGCCACTGAAATCAACACTTCGCGCATCTATTCTAGGGGGAGTACCGGTTTTTAGCCTTTCAATTCTAAATGGAAGCTGTCTAAAGCGTTTTGCCAGTTGTTCTGCTGGCGGGTCTCCTGCTCGACCTGCTGCGTAGTTTTCCATGCCAATATGGACCTTTCCCGCAAGAAAAGTGCCCGCGGTAACCACCACGGTTTTAGCATAAAATTTCAAACCCATCTGGGTTGAAGCCCCAATTACCTTATCATCCTCAATAATAAGATCATCGACGGCTTGCTGAAAAATACTTAAATTTTCCTGATTTTCAAGAAAGCTTCTTACTGCTGCTTTGTAGAGGGCTCTATCGGCTTGGGCTCTGGTCGCCCTCACAGCGGGACCTTTTCGCGCATTAAGAACACGGAATTGTATGCCGGCTAAATCTGTTGCTTTAGCCATAACACCGCCTAGTGCATCAACTTCTTTTACTAGATGACTTTTTCCTAGACCACCAATTGCTGGGTTGCAGGACATCTGTCCCAGAGTCTCAATATTATGAGTGAGAAGGAGTGTTTTGCAGCCCATTCTAGCTGACGCAAGGCATGCCTCGGTTCCAGCGTGGCCACCACCGATAACAATGACATCAAACTGTTCGCTATAACGCATAAATAATATTGAGCCCGTATTAGCCCTGAA
>DKNZ01000057.1 GCA_002469845.1 Cellvibrionales bacterium UBA7375
TTGCTCAAATCAGTAAGAAAAATATTAAGCTTTACAATGCCGCTTAAATCCGAGCCTGAAGCTTCACACACCGCATTTAAATTAGCGAATACCTGCCGCGCCTGAGCCTGAATATCACCCGTTATCAATTCCATATTTTCAGGGTCTAGGGGAATCTGACCTGAAAGATAAACCGTGTTGTTTACTTTGACCGCTTGGCTGTATGGTCCGATGGCAGCAGGTGCTTTTTCTGTAAAAATGTGCGCTTTATTAGACATAGTGTGAGTCCTTATGTAACTATTTATTTTTTACTCGATAAACTCGCCGAACAGGCGCTAGGCTTCTTATCCGGCGAATTATGTCCGCTAAGTGAACCCGATTGCGTACCGTCATAACCACGTCGACAATACTAGTGAAGGCATCTTTTTCCGTGGTACTAATATTTTCAATAGTAGCATCTTGATCGGTTATTCTCGAGGCAAGGGCAGCTATAAAGCCACGTTCAGGGGTTATTTCAACCTTAATCTCAACGGGGAATTCACCCTCAACCACCTGTGACCAACTTAGCGGCATACATTTTTCAGGATGATTGCGTATTTCTTTTAGATTATGGCAAGACTCTAAATGAATTACTAACCCCTTACCTGGTGAGACATGGCCAAGGATAGGGTCGCCAGGAATAGGATGACAACAGCGAGCATAATGAAGAATTAAACTTTCTGAGGTGTCTACAACAACAGGAAGCGATGGCTTGCGTTTATCTTCAGCAATGGTTCGTTTTGATGGCGGCACTAAAATATTGGCAACGGCAAAAGGTACTTGATTACCCAAGCCAATTTGTTGCAGTACATATTCAAAGGTTGGTGCAGAGGTTTCTTTAAGCAATCGCTTAATCTGGGATTTTCGCAACTTATTATAGGCAGTACCATAATTTGCTAGCGCCTTGTCCAATAATCGCTTACCTAGATTAACCGATTCGTCATGCTGCTGATTTTTTAGAAAGTGACGAATAGCACTACGCGCCTTTGCAGTCACTACAAAATTAAGCCAATTCGGATTAGGCTGTGCACCTTGGGTGCTGATGATTTCAATTTTCTGCCCACTTTGCAGTTGTTCTGATAAAGGTGTTAATTCACTATCCACTCGACAGGCAATACAACTATTGCCCAAATCTGTGTGCACAGAGTAGGCAAAGTCAATTGGAGTTGCGCCAGAGGGAAGTTCAATGATTCTACCTTTGGGGGTAAATACATAGATTTCATCAGGGAATAAATCGGTTTTAACATGCTCTAAAAATTCCAATGAATCCCCAGCCTGTTGTTGCATCTCAAGTAAACCTTGAACCCAACGAGTAGCTCGTCGTTGGCTAGCATCTATGTTGCTGTCATTTGATTTATATTCCCAGTGAGCGGCAATACCATAATTGGCCATGGTTTCCATTTCTTGAGTGCGGATCTGTACCTCAATAAGAACACCATGCATGCCGACAAGTACACTGTGTAAGGATTGATAGCCATTAGATTTTGGGATTGCTATATAGTCTTTAAACTCACCGGGTACAGGTTTAAAAATATTATGCATGATTCCAAGTGTTCGATAACAATCGTCCACCGAATCGACAATTAAACGAAAAGCAAATACATCCATAATATCGCGGAAAGACTTATGTTTATTGCGCATTTTCTTGTAAATGCTCCATAAATGCTTTTCTCGCCCTTTAACAATAGCTGGAAACGATTCCTTCTCTAGGCGAACTTCAATGGCTTGATGGATTTCAGAGATAATTTCTTTACGATTTTTACTGGCTGCTTTTAGCGCTTCTCGCAAGCGTCTATGTCGCAGGGGATACATGGTAGCAAAACCTAAATCCTCAAACTCAATACGCACATCATTAATCCCTAGGCGCTGAGCAATAGGAGCATAGATATCAAGGGTTTCTCTTGCAATACGACGACGTTTTTCCGGCGGCAAAACACCCAGTGTACGCATATTATGGAGTCGATCGGCGAGCTTAACCAGCACCACGCGAATATCTTTCGACATCGCAAGGGTCATCTTTTGGAAGCTTTCGGCTTGTAATTGAGCTTTAGTTTCGAATTCGATTTCGCTAAGTTTACTAACGCCATCAACCAAGTCGGCAACTGTGCGCCCAAAACGTCGACTAATTTGACCTTTGGTAACCCCAGTATCTTCAATCACATCATGAAGTAAGGCCGCCATAAGACTTTCATGGTCGAGTCGCATATCAGCCAAGATATTGGCAACGGCTAGAGGATGGGTGATGTAGGGGTCACCACTCTGACGCAACTGGCCAGAATGACATTGATCGGCGTACCTGTAGGCACGCTCGATTTTTTTAACCTCTTTTTGTTCGAGGTAGTTGGAAAGCTTTTCGGTTAGTACTGAAAGCACCTGTGATTCGCCTCCCCATTTTGCTTAGAGTCTTTCTCTAGACAGCGTCTTGCGGTGCGTCTTCAGAGTTCTCTTCAGCATCGACAATTTCATAGTCGCGTTCGACTTCTTCAAGAAATTCAGGTGTAATCAACCCCTGCTCAATTTCACGAAGAGCGATAACGGTTGGCTTGTCGTTTTCTGAGTCGACAAGGGGTGGACGACCATCAACAGCTATTTGACGAGCTCGCTTAGAGCCGACCATAACTAATTCAAAACGGTTATCAACAAAATTCAAACAATCTTCTACTGTAATGCGAGCCATATTTAATCCGCTGAACAAAAATAATTAGATTTGGCAGCTTTTTGCCACCGGGAACCTGCGATTTTACCTAATTTGAGTGCCTACGACAATAAATCAATTAATAGTTTTTCCTGTCTTTGGCTATTGATTTCAAGTCGTTTTGCTTCAACGATGCTTTGAAGCTGACTACAGGCTAGCTCAAACTGATCATTTATGACTAAATAATCAGCCTCGTTGCAGTGACTCATTTCTTCTTTAGCGGCGGCGATACGCTGCTGTATCACCGTATCTGAATCCTGACCGCGGCCTTTTAAGCGCTCAAATAATGTTTGCTTAGTAGGGGGCAGAATAAAAATACTTTTACTGCCTGGAAATTTTTCTCGCACCTGTTCAGCACCCTGCCAATCTATTTCGAGAATAACATCAATGCCCTTATTGAGCGTACTTTTGACCCATTGCTCCGATGTGCCATAGTAATTGTTATGGACCTTAGCATGCTCAACAAACTGTTGTTGTTCTACCATAGTTTCAAATTGCTGATGAGAAACAAAATGATAATCCACTCCGCTAGTTTCGCCAGAGCGACTTGGTCTGGTGGTGTGAGAAACGGAAACCTGTATGTTGTTGAGCCGACTAAGTAGCTCAGCAACTAGGGTGGTTTTGCCCGCCCCAGAGGGAGCTGAGATAATAAATAGAGTACCAAGTGTCATATTAAAACTAATAATTTCCTGTTAAGAATAACAACTTACGAAAGTGTACATTAGTAGAAAAATAAATCTATGATCTATTATGCATGGGTTTTGCTTAAGCTTATTCAATATTTTGAATTTGCTCGCGCATCTGTTCAATCAAAACTTTCAGTTCAACTGAGGCTTGAGTGGTAATCGTTGAAATAGATTTTGAGCCCAATGTATTGGCTTCACGATTTAGCTCTTGCATTAAAAAGTCTAGCCTGCGTCCCACGGATTCTTTGTTGTTCAGTACTCGGCGAATTTCAATCACATGGGCTTCTAGTCGATCAATTTCCTCATCGACATCAGCTCGATTGGCAATAATGACCATTTCCTGCTCGAGTCGCTGTTCATCGAGTTGGTCTTTTAACTCTGATAGCTTTTCATGCAGACGATTGCGTTGAAATTCTAGAATTTCAGGCAAATTTTTGCGTACTAAGGCTATTTGAGTCTCAATGCCTAATAGCCTTTGCTCAATCATATCTGCTAGCTTTTCGCCCTCGCGTTCACGGCCTTCAAGCATTTGATCTAAGGCTAAATCAAAGGATTTAATTCCTGCCTTGGTCAGTTGTTTGGCATCTAAGACAGAATCTTTTAGTACGCCGGGTAATTTCATTATATCTACAGCTGAAATTGGGCCAGGCTGAGTTATTTCGGCTGAAATAGATTCAACGATATTTATATGCTCACGGGCTACTTCTAAATCTAGCTCTGAGGAGGCATCTAGGCGGTTAAAAGCAATCTGTACAGAGCAATCAATTTTGCCGCGCCCCAGTTTTTTACGCGCCATATCTCGAAGTGTGGTTTCTATCTCGCGCAGAGATTCAGGCATTCTAAAGCCAACCTCTAAAAATCGATGGTTGACCGATTTAAGCTCAAAGCTTATTGACCCCCAGTTATGTTCTTCAGTAATTCTGGCATATGCGGTCATACTGCGTGGCATAGAGACTCCATAAATTTTTAATTTGAAGGTATTCTAACAAAGGCGGTTAAAGAGGGGGAAGATTTGTTACAATTGTTACTTCAAATTTAAGATTTTGTAATAAGGCCTTAATCATGACAAGACCAAGTGGACGTCGTCCAGAACAATTGCGCCAAGTAAAAATTACCAGAGAATACACACAACATGCTGAAGGTTCTGTATTAATCGAGTTCGGCAATACTAAAGTTATCTGTAATGCCAGTGTTGAAAATAGCGTACCGCGATTTTTGCGCGGTAAAGATCAGGGTTGGGTGACTGCGGAATATGGCATGCTTCCTCGGTCAACAAATAGACGTATGGGTCGTGAAGCGGCAAGGGGAAAGCAATCCGGTCGTACCCAAGAAATCCAAAGGTTGATAGGGCGATCATTGCGCGCCGCAGTAGACCTTAAGCAACTGGGTGAGAATACTATCTATGTTGATTGTGACGTAATTCAAGCTGACGGTGGTACAAGAACCGCAGCTATCACGGGTGGCTGTGTTGCTCTAGTAGATGCAATACGCCATTTGCAGAGAGAAAAACTTATACAAGACGATCCCTTATTGCATATGATCGCTGCAGTTTCCGTTGGTGTTTATAAGGGCTCACCTGTTCTCGACCTAGATTATCCTGAAGACTCTAATGCAGAGACCGATATGAATGTGGTCATGGACGCCAATGGCGGCTATATTGAAATTCAGGGAACTGCTGAGGAAGCACCATTTTCAGGCGAAGCTTTGACGGAAATGTTGCAACTGGCCAATCAAGGGATTGCCGACCTTGTAAGGGTTCAAAAGATGGCATTGGCCCAATAGTCCTAAAACTGATCTATTCTTAAATAAATGGAATCAAAAGATTACTAACTGATGAAAACATACAAAGTAGAATTTATAGAAAATGCCATTGCTAATGGTGCCCTTAAGTTTGGTCAATTTGAGCTTAAGTCGGGTCGCACATCACCCCATTTTTTTAATGCGGGAGAGTTTTATAAAGGGTCTGCATTGGCTGCACTGGGTAAGTGTTACGCCACCGCTATTGTTGAGTCAGGCATTGAATTTGATGTGCTTTTTGGCCCCGCATACAAAGGTATAACCTTGGCTGCAGCAACCTCCATTGCTCTGTCAGAGCATCATGGTATAGATGTGCCCTACTGCTTTAACCGCAAAGAGGCAAAGGCTCATGGTGAAGGTGGGACTTTGGTGGGGGCGCCCCTTGAAGGCAAGGTTTTAATTATCGATGACGTGATTACCGCAGGTACCGCTATTAGAGAAGTGATGTCGATATTAGAGCAAGCAGGCGCTGTGGCCGCCGGCGTATTGATTGGCCTAGATCGCAAAGAGCGCGGCAAAACAGATCAGTCTGCTATTCAAGAGGTGGAGGAACAGTTTGGAATTCCTGTGGCAAGCATTATTGATATAGATGATATTTTGCACTATCTTAAAGCTAAGCCAGATCACAATAATTTAGTTGAGCAGATTGATAAATACCGACAAGAGTATGGCGTATAGATACTGCTTGCTAATTAAGATCAGTTAAAAATTTGATCTGAGACTAGCGCCCATTGTTCGGACCAGTATTGAGTGGGTGGTTGTTTAAAGTCGCTGCGAACAAACTGACTAATTTTCCCTTCAACTAGACTAATCATTAAATCAACTGCTATTGCAGGGCTTGGATTGATGGTAATTCCTTGATTGAGTTCAGCTTGTCTTATTATTTGCTTAAGCTGAGATTCCAGTCGACTAAATAGCTGGGCGACACGCTGCTGTAATCGTTGGTTTTCTCCCGCTAAGGCATCGCCATGGAGTATTCGGCTAATACCAGCATTCTTTTCGGCAAAGGTTAAGCATAGACTGAGGATTCTATAGCACTGATTAATCGCATCTGGTTCATCGTTAATAATAGTCGTAACCCGAGCAAATATAGTCTCTTCAATAAAATCAATCAGCCCTTCATACATTTTAGTTTTACTGGGAAAGTGTCGATACAGGGCTGCCTCTGAACAGCCTAACTCAGAGGCTAGAGCCGCAGTAGTGATGCGTCCGCCGCGAGTTGACTCCAGCATTAGTGCTAGAGCTTGAAGAATATCCTGAGCCTTGGAGCTTCGTTTAGCGACCATCAGCAGTCTCCGCTTACTTCTGGTTAGTAATTAAAGTGCCTACGCCTTCATCAGTAAATAGCTCGAGCATCACGGCATGATCAACTCGCCCATCAATAATGTGAGAGGCAGCCACGCCAGAATTAACCGCATCAAGTGCACATTGAATTTTCGGTAGCATACCACCGTAAATGGTGCCATCTTCAATCAATTCATCGACTAGGTTTACAGTTAGACCGGTAAGAATTTCACCCTGCTTATCTTGTAAGCCCGCAACATTGGTGAGCAACATTAACTTTTCAGCATTTAAAACTGAGGCTACCTTGCCCGCCACTAAATCAGCATTAATATTGTATGAGGCGCCATCAGATCCTACGCCAATTGGCGCAATAACCGGAATATAGTTACTTTTAAGTAGCATGTCGATAACGCTTTTATCGATAGATTCAACTTCGCCCACTTGACCAATATCAATAATTTCAGGAACCGACATCTCCGCTGTTTTATGGGACACCACAAGCTTCCTAGCTTTTATTAAACGACCGTCTTTGCCGGTAACGCCAAAGGCTCTGCCGCCAGCACTGCTAATAAGATTGACAATTTCTTTATTAATCGTAGCGCCCAGTACCATTTCTACAGCGTCCATAGTTTTGGTATCGGTGACTCTCATGCCATTGACGAACTTAGACTCTATAGAGAGTTGATCTAGCAGTTGACCAATTTGTGGACCTCCGCCATGCACCACAACAGGATTAATGCCCACCGCTTTCATCAACACGATATCTCTAGCAAAGCTTTGCTTTAGGCGATCGTCTACCATGGCATTACCGCCATATTTTATGACCACAGTTTTGCCTGCAAAGCGCTGTATGTAGGGCAAGGCTCTTGAGATAACCTTGGCTGTATTTTCTGCTTCTTCTCGATTTAATGACATAGTTACAAATATTGATCCACTTGGTTAATAAAAGGTGCTAGCTCAAAGCTAAACAGCTTTTTTATCCGCTCTAATTCTTCTTTATTATCAGCTTCAAAGCGCATAGTTAGGTTTGCTGAGGTGTTTGACGCTCTTATTAGACCCCAGCCAAGGGGGTATTCTACCCTGAGTCCGTCAATAGTGTTAATTATTCCATCCTTAAAGCTGCAATGAGAGGTTAATTTTTCCATTACAGCAAATTTTTCTGTTTCAGCCACTGGAATAAGTATTTCAGGAGTGTAGGCACTGGGTTTAAACTGGCCGATCATGTTTTCTAGCGCTTGTTTTGGTGCTATATCAAGGTTGGCTAATATTTCAAGTAGTCGAACGCTGGCATACAGACCGTCATCAAAACCATGCCAACGATCATTGAAAAAAATATGGCCACTAAATTCCCCTCCAACAAGGGCGCCTGTTTTTTGTACCCTGCTTCTAACATGTGAGTGGCCTGTTTTGCACATCACTGGATTACCCGATAGTTCCCTCACTAGCTGTTGCAGGCGAAAGCTACTTTTAACGTCAAATACGATATCCGTATTTGGATATCGCTTTAAAATATCACGGGCAAAAATCATCAGTAATTGATCTGGCCAAACTGTTGCGCCACTTCCGGAAATAACCACAAGGCGATCGCCATCACCATCAAATGCTAGGCCTAAATCTGCCTGATGAGATAAAACGGATGCTTTGAGCTGTTGTAAATTACTCTCATCGGATGGGTTAGGGTCATGATTGGGAAAGTTTCCATCAGGATCGCAAAATAAAGGTATTAAATTGTAACCTAACCGATTAAACAGGGTTTTAGCGATGGGCCCAACAATACTATTGGCGCAGTCAATAACAATTTTGAAATCTTTTTTAGGGCTACAGTTATCAATTATTGCTTGAAGGTATTGAGAGCTTATATCTTGGGTGCGAATGTGCCCAGATTGGCAATGATTAGGCCTATCGGAAAGCATTAGATGCTTGATTTTTTGCAGCATCTCACCGGCCACTACTTGATTGCGCACAATGATTTTAAAGCCATTGTATTCCTTAGTATTATGACTTGCCGTCACCATAATTCCGCACTCTGCCTTGTTATCACAGTGAACGGCAAAATTAAGTGTGGGGGTACTTACAGTGCCAATGTCGATTACATTCATCCCATATTGAGTGAGGCCATTGCCAAGCGCTTTCGCCAAAGCTGGCGAACTCAGTCTGCCATCTCGGCCAAGATAAATGGTCGAATGACGTTGCTTCAAAAGCGTAATAGCTAGTGCTGCGCCCAGTTTAAAGGCAAAGTCGGGGGTGATCTGGGAATGGGCAAAGCCGCGAATATCATAGTTGCGAAACACTTCGTTAGGCAGCTCATTGGCTGTAAGTGAAGTGCTAGAATTTAATGTGGTGACATCATTCACAATACTTTGCTCTCGATGCTCTTGTAAATTAGTTATCGATTTTTTCAGCTATTAAGACAATTATTTCTCGAGCAAGTTGCGTCTTGCTTTTTTTGCTAAGGGATTGACAGCTGTTAGCATCAATCCACAGGGCTTCATTATTATCCGAATTAAAGCCAATATCGTCGCGAGATACATCATTGGCTATAATCGCATCTAAATTTTTTCTGTTTAACTTGTCGCGAGCGTGACTTTCTATGTTTTCGGTTTCTGCGGCAAACCCTAAAACAAACATTTTTGGGTTATTTTCTGACAATATAGCTACAATATCGGGTGTTTTCGACAAATTTAGAGACATTTTATCAGATTTTTTCTTTATTTTTTGACTGGATGCTTCAGTCACTTGATAGTCGGCGACGGCCGCAGATGAGATAAAAATATCCGCTTCTTTGACAGCTTCAGTCGCAGCCTCTAGCATTTCGCTGGCAGAAACTACAGGTATTAGTTGGCAGCGATCTGGGCTATCAAGTGAAACAGGTCCTGAGATAAGAGTGACGGCAGCGCCGGCATCAATCATGCCACTTGCCAGTGCGAAGCCCATTTTACCTGAGCTGTGATTACTGATATAGCGAACGGGGTCAATAGCCTCCCTGGTGGGGCCAGCGGTAATCACAACCCGTTTTCCAGACAAAATACCAGAGTCAAAAATACCACAAAGTTGGTCGACAATGGCTTCTGGCTGTTGCAGTCTACCCGGACCTGTATCGCCGCAGGCTTGGATGCCATCATCAGGTTCAAAGATGGTGATATTTCTCTGCTTTAAGCGCTCAATATTGTCCAAAGAGACCGGCTGTGACCACATCGCTTGATTCATGGCGGGAGCAACAACAATACTGCCTGAGGACGCTAAGCAAACAGTCGTTAAAAGGTCATTGGCAACCCCTTGGCTTAATACAGCGATAAAATTAGCTGTGGCCGGAGCAATTAATACAATATCCGCCCAGCGTGCGAGCTCAATATGACCCATCGCCGCCTCCGCTTTTGGGTCGAGCAGATCGGTGTGAACAGGCTTTCCGGTCAGGGCTTGAAGTGTGAGTGGGCGGATAAATTCTTGAGCAGAATCAGTCATTATGACTCGCACTTCAGCACCTTCATCTTGTAAGCGACGAGCAATTTCAGCACTTTTATAAGCGGCAATACCACCTGTAATGCCAAGAATGATGCGTTTTTGTGACAGACTACTCATTAATTTTCCGATAACACTTTAATAAGGGGCTAAGATAACACTTCAGAAGGGAATTCTGTAGTGATAAATAAGGACTAGTTATGTCGATAAGACAATGGCCATTGGATGACCGACCCAGAGAGAAATTATTAGCAAAAGGGGCCTAAAGCGTTAACCGATGCTGAATTACTAGCCATTTTTCTTCGTGTTGGGCGCAAAAGTGTCAATGCTAAACAAATGGCTCAAGAGTTAATTGATTACTTTGGCGGCTTAGGACCCCTATTAAAAGCTGACCAAAAAAGTATTTTGCGCGGCTAAAGGTTTAGGTCAGGCTAAATTTTGTCAAATTGCCAACAATAGAAAAAAAACCATCAGATTAGTGGGTAATTATCGGTTTTTGTTTGCTTCAGGGTAGGGTTTCTGGTATAAAACGCGCCTCCTTGAAAGACGACTTTGTACAAAGGTTGTCTGGGAAACAAAATTCAGTAGCCGATGGGTCAATGCCCAGAGCACAAATTGTAAATAAGAGGCAGCAATAATGTCTAGAGTATGTCAGGTCACGGGTAAGCGCCCAATGGCTGGAAACAATGTATCTCATGCGAAGAATAGAACTCGTCGTCGCTTTGAGCCTAATCTCCATACACACCGTTTTTGGATTGAGTCTGAAAAACGCTTTGTTAAATTACGCGTTTCTACCAAAGGAATGCGAATTATTGATAAAAATGGTATTGAAAACGTTCTCGCTAGCCTTCGTGCAAACGGCGAGAAAATTTAGAGGATTAAAAAATGGCTAAGTCAGCTCGAGAGAAAATTCGATTAGTTTCTAGCGCCGGAACAGGGCACTTCTATACAACAGACAAAAACAAGCGCAACACGCCTGATAAGATGGAAATCAAAAAATACGATCCTACCATCCGCAAGCACGTTATCTACAAAGAAGCTAAAATTAAGTAGCAATAATCTAACATCGAGATTTCTTGCTCGATACTTAATTATTTCCTATAAAATAAAGGCCCTGACATAAATGCCAGGGCCTTACAAGAACTTTTGTCACTGCCTAGGGCAGTCAAATAACCCTAGTCGGCTACTACATTCTCAGCTTGAAGGCCCTTTTGGCTTTCAGCAACTTCCATAGTTACAGCTTGACCCTCTTTTAAAGACTTAAAGCCTTCAGCTTGAATGGCACTGTGATGAACAAATACATCGCTACCGCCTTCCTGCTCAATAAAACCAAAACCTTTACTATCATTAAACCACTTTACAGTGCCAGCAACTCTTTCGCCTGACATAACAACCTCACTTAAATACAACAACGCCCAAAATGGGCACTTAAACACCAGCCTCTAATTAGGCTGAATTAACACTTTAACCAAAAAAACATTTAAGACTAAAGATCCCCACTGAAAAAATAAGCCTTAAAGGCAAAATATAATATTTCAGGATTACGCAGTGTATTATTTTTTTATTGATTTGGCTAATTTTCAGCGAATTTTAGTTGAAATTAATTAGATTTTTATGTGTTTTATGAGTTTATAGTCTGTAGATACTGATTATTTAACCTAAAAATTGGATTTTAAAATTAGCAAAAATTTCTCATATAAGGCTGTGTTAACATTAAAAGATACAAGATTTAGTCATACATTAAATCTTTAAAAAGGATTTGATACGTACTTCTTGGAGGACATTAGGTGAAATGGTGAGCATAATTCAAGGCATATATAAACATTATAAGGGCAACAATTATCAAGTTTATGGTGTAGCTAAGCACAGTGAGGGCGAGCCGGATATGGTTGTTTACCGCCCACTTTACGGCGATCGCCAACTATGGGTACGGCCTCTGGATATGTTTCTGGAAACGGTTGAGGTCAATGGGCAAAAGCGACCTCGTTTTGAATTTTTAGAGCAGGGTAATGAATGATTTTTATTACACATTCTATTTCAATCCCTTTAGAAGAGATTGAATTAACTGCTATTAGAGCTAGTGGTCCTGGTGGGCAAAATGTGAATAAGGTCTCATCTGCGGTTCATTTGCGCTTTAATATTTACCAATCTTCATTGCCTGAGTTTTTTCAGCAACGATTAATGGCCTTACGTGATCAGCGGATTACGAAAGAGGGGGTTATTATTCTTAAAGCTCAGCAGTATCGTAGTTGGGAGAAAAATCGCGCTGAAGCCATTCAGCGATTAAAGTTGTTATTGCAGTCTGTGGCAACAATGCCAAAGGCTAGAAAGGCGACTAGGCCAACCAGAAGCTCACAAAGAAAGCGCTTAGATAAAAAAGCTCAGCACGGTCAAAAAAAAGCGATGCGCTCTAAGCGCATATTCGATTAAAAGGTGTCAATAATTAAATGACAGATTCTAAAACCCATGCATTTGAGCTATTAGCGCCGGATATGATTATGGATGCGGTAGAGAGCTGTGGTTATATAAGTGATGGTCGATTATTGGCACTAAATAGCTATGAGAATCGTGTTTATCAGGTAGGGATAGAGGATGCGCAGCCACTGATTGCCAAATTTTATAGGCCTAACCGCTGGACTGTTGAACAGATACATGAGGAGCATCAACTTTGTTTTGAGCTAAAAGAGCAGGAGCTGCCGGTTGTTTGCCCCTTGATAAACAATACTGGCAATTCTCTTCATCACCATTGTGAATTCAAGTTTTCGCTTTATCCTCGACGCGGCGGTTATGCGCCTGAGCTGGATAATCTGGATAACCTTTTTATTCTTGGTCGTCTTTTAGGACGCTTTCATGCAGTGGGTGCGGTGGTTGATTTTAAATCGCGGCCAAAATTAGATATTCAAACATTTGGCTGGGAAGCATACGATTATGTCAGTGAGCACTTTATTCCATCTGAATTGAGTCCTGCATACGATAGCTTGTTACCGGATATTTTAAATAAGTGTCAAACTATTTTAGATGATTTTGGAGATATTAATTACATAAGAGTTCATGGCGACTGCCATTCGGGTAATATACTTTGGCGTGATGATAATCCCCATTTTGTTGATTTTGATGACGCGCGAATGGCCCCGGCAGTGCAAGATTTATGGATGCTCTTGTCCGGCGATCGGAATGAGCAAAAAGCTCAAATAGCTGAGTTGGTTGAGGGTTATAACGAGTTTTATCATTTTGATCCTAAAGAGCTGGTATTAATTGAGGTCTTACGTACATTGCGTATTATTCATCACAGTGCTTGGATTGCGCGCAGATGGAGTGATCCTGCTTTCCCGAGAGCCTTTCCCTGGTTTGATTCGGCGCGTTATTGGAGTGATCAGATACTGACGTTGCGAGAACAATTTTCGGCGCTTGATGAACCTCCACTGGAAATTATGCCGTAAATTGTCTAGTTTTCTATACATAAGTGAAGACATTTAATGCTGAATCAAAATAACGTTAACTTTATTAAAATTGAACAGTAAAATAGACGATTACTGGCAATAAATTTTCAAGTCTTAATATAGAGGTGAAGTGTGAGTGAATTCCCCGCAGAGTTAAAATATGCAAATAGCCATGAATGGGCAAGATTAGAGAGTGATGGGATCGTTGTTGTTGGGATAACCGATCATGCTCAAGATGCCCTAGGTGATATAGTTTTTATTGAGCTTCCAGAGTCGGGAGCTGATGTTGATGCAGGCGCTGAAATAGCTGTAGTCGAGTCGGTTAAAGCGGCTTCAGATATATATTCTCCAGTATCTGGAGAGGTTGTTGAGGTTAATTCAGCGCTTGAGGATGAGCCAGAATTGGTTAATGGCAGTCCCTACGAAGATGGGTGGCTATTTACAGTCAGGGTTAATTCAAGTGATGATTTTAGTAATTTGCTTGATGCCGAGGGCTACCAGGCGTTAGTTGAAGACGAATAACTGCCTTTGCTTTAATCCCTTAAGGAAATTATTTTCCAATGTCTTGATTCAGCTTCTTTGCGAAGGGCTGAATCAGGATCTACGGCAATGGGATGGGCAACCTCTAGAAGCATTGGCATATCATTGATTGAGTCAGAGTAAAAATAGCTTCCATCGCTGCTTTCTTTTTGTTCCTCAAGCCATTGATTAAAGCGCTGTACCTTTCCCTCTTGAAAAGTGGGTATTCCCATTACTTCACCTGAATATTTGCCATCAATAATTTCTAAATCTGTGGCAATAATTTCGTCAATACCGATAGATTTGCAGATAGGTTCAACAATAAACCGATTGGTTGATGTAATAATTAAAAGCCGATCGCCCGCCTGCCGATGCTGATTAATTAAATCTTCAGCCCCTTTGAGCTTGATTGGATTGATGACATCGCGCATAAACTTTTTATGTAATGACTGAAGTTTTTCCATTGAAAGCCGGGTAAGTGGTTCTACTGAAAACTCGAGGTAGGCAAAAATATCCAAACAGCCGGATTCATAGTCGGCATAAAATTTATCATTCATTTCCTTATATGTTTGAGAGTCGACGATACTTTGAGCGACTAAAAACTCACCCCAGCTGTGGTCGCTGTCTCCGGCAATCAGTGTGTTATCTAGGTCAAAGATGGCTAGTGCCATAGGGAGATCCAATTTATTAGTTTGCTAGTGTTTGGGCTGTTAAGGATAGCGGTGAAGTGAAAATGGCTCAAGAGAAAATTGCCGAGCCACCTCGACTATGGAACAATGGTCTTTTTTAATCTATAAATTTGAGTGGGATCTTTAAATTGGTTGATAAGGATGGATATCGTTCTAACGTAGCTATGGTTATTAGCAATGGTCGTGGGCAGGTTTTTTGGGCTAAACGAGTGGGCCAAAGGGCTTGGCAATTTCCTCAGGGAGGAATTGATCAGGGTGAAACAGCGGAGCAAGCATTGTATCGGGAATTATACGAAGAGGTTGGTTTAGAGGCTGGAGATGTAAAAATCATCCAGCAGACTAAGCGCTGGCTTCGTTACAACATTCCTGAAAAAATGCAGCGCAAACATTCTAAGCCGCGCTGTATTGGTCAAAAGCAACGCTGGTTCTTTTTGCAGTTAGTGGGTGACCCGAAAAAGATTAGCTTTGATGCAACAGGTAATCCCGAATTTGATGCATGGGAATGGGTTAGTTATTGGCACCCTATTAATCAGGTGGTTTCATTTAAACAAGGTGTTTATCGTCAGGCATTGTCTGAGTTTTCTCAGATTAATGCGCGATTTCAAAAGCGGAGAAAGCGTGGATAAATGAATATCCTAGACGCCCTAAGAACAATCTTTCAAGAGGTCAATACTGCCCGAAGTTTGCCCGAAGTGCTGACTATTATTGTTAGGGAAGTTCATGCAGCTATGGGCTCAGAGGTCTGTTCGGTCTATCTTTTTGATGAAACTGACCAACATTATGTACTGATGGCTACCAAGGGTTTACGCCAGCAATCCATTGGTAAGGTGCGCTTGGCTATGGGCCAGGGTTTGGTCGGATTGGTCGCGGCAAAAGAAGAACCACTTAATTTGCAAGATGCAGATAAGCACCCTAATTTCGTTTACTTTGAAGAGATTGGAGAAGAAATTTACCACTCCTTTTTGGGCGTGCCGATTATTCATCACAGAAAAGTACTCGGTGTTTTGGTGCTTCAGCAACAAGCTGAAAGGCGTTTTGCGACTGAAGAAGAAGCCTTTATGGTTACGGTCTGCGCTCAGCTTTCTGGCGCTATCGCCCATGCTGAAGCGACAGGTGCGTTAAGCAAGCTAGCTTTCGCAGGCCGCGGTAAAAGTAAAGAAGCGATATTCCATGGTATTGCTAGTTCTCCAGGTGTGGGTATAGGCCGAGTGGTATTGGCTCAGCAAACAATGGATCTGGCCTCTGTGCCTGAGCGTCATACTTCAGATCCTGACTCTGAAGTAAAAACCTTTCGCCAAGCATTAAAGTCTGTAAAGCATGATATGCGAAACCTTGGTGTTGGCCTTGAGGGCAAGCTAAGCTCGGAAGAGTTAGCGCTCTTTAATGTCTACATCAGTATGCTTGACGATGACTCCCTAGGCGGTGAAGTTATTGAAGCTATCAAAGCGGGACAAACAGCACAGAGTGCTTGGAGCTCAGTGATCTTAAAGCATGTGCGTACATTCCGGCATATGGAGGATCCCTATCTTAGGGAACGAGCCTCAGATGTTGAGGGGCTGGGTAAACGAGTACTTGGCTATTTGCAAAAGACTGGTGGTAAGAAAAAGACACTACCAAGACGTATTGTGTTGGTGGGAGAAAATCTATCGGCTACCGAGCTAGCCGATATTCCGGTGAATCGATTAGTGGGTATAGTTTCGCTCAGAGGTGCAAGCAATTCACATATGGCAATCGTTGGCAGAGCTCTGGGCATCCCAACCGTTATGGGCGCGTTGGATATGCCCTGCGCAGAACTTGAGGGTGAAGAGCTAATTGTTGATGGGTTTTCTGGAGACGTTGTTAGCCATGCTACTAGAACCCTCAAGCGAGCCTATGTCCAAAGGCAGCGAGAAGAGCAGACTTTAGTCAAAGATTTGCAAAAATTGCGTGATGTCCCCTGCCAAACTACAGACGGTTGTAGCTTTTCTTTATGGGTTAATACTGGGTTAAGGCATGACAATATTCAGTCGCTGCGAAGTGGCGCAGATGCAGTGGGCTTATTTCGCACTGAGATTCCGTTCTTATTGCGCTCTAGTTTCCCTACTGAGGATGAGCAGGTGGCGGTTTATCGTGAGCACTTGGAAACCTTTGCGCCTCGCCCTGTGACTATGAGAACACTTGATATAGGTGGTGATAAGGATCTCCCTTATTTTCCAATTGAAGAAGAAAATCCGTTTTTGGGGTGGCGCGGGATTAGAATTTCTCTAGATCATCCAGAAATATTTTTGGTGCAGATTAGAGCCCTACTTAGAGCCAGTGAGGGCCTAGAAAATTTGCGCATTATGCTGCCTATGATTAGTAATTTGGCCGAGCTTGATAGCGGTCTGGCATTAGTTCGTCGAGCCTTTAAAGAGCTAACAGAAGAAGAGGGTTATGTGTTAAAAATGCCGGCACTTGGGGCAATGATTGAGGTTCCAGCTGCGGTTTATCAGGTTAAAGAAATTGGTCGTCGAGTAGATTTTATGTCGGTGGGTACTAATGATTTAACGCAGTATTTGCTCGCAGTTGATCGCAACAACCCCAGAGTAGCTGAGCTGTATGATTCGCTCCATCCAAGTATTCTTAGGGCTTTAAAAAGCATTTATGATCAAGCGGCAACAGTAAACTGCCAGCTAAGTGTTTGTGGAGAGATGGCCGGTGATCCATTAAGTGCGGTGATACTTTTGGGGCTGGGATATGAGAATCTTTCAATGAGTGCTAGTTCATTATTGCGAGTGAAATCCCTTTTGCTAAAAGTCAGTCGAGAAATGGCAGATGATTTAGCTACTCAGTCACTGGGTTTATCAGATGGTGCAGAGGTTGTAGCCCACATCTCTGAGATATTGGAGCCATTTAAATATGCAAAAAATAAACCATTGTCTAATTAACCTTAGGGTTTTTAAATATTTCAATTATCTTGCATAGAACAGGCTGGCATAAACCGCTATGATCTGGTCTGAAATTTTACTAAGGCTATCAATATGATAATGCATCCAGATATTAACCCTGTAGCTATAAGTCTTGGGCCGCT
>DKNZ01000063.1:0-1204 GCA_002469845.1 Cellvibrionales bacterium UBA7375
GAAGCACCAGCGGCAAAATTTACATTGGGCGCTAATGCCAATAATTCTTCTAGGTGACGACTATTTCGTTGATTAATCACCTTAGAATCAATCACTGAGATACTGGTTGGAATATTTTTTAATTGGGATTCACGAAAATCCGAGGTGACTATAACCTCTTCTAAATCAACTTCCGCAAAGGACGGAGGAATAATAAATAGTGAAGAAAGTAATAACTTAAAAATTATAGTGTGTAGCAAAGGTTTCATATTGGAGCCTCGATAACAGTTGGTTAAGGAGACCCGGAATCAAAAGACGAGGGGGAGCGAATTACTAAGTCCTATTCCTACGCCGGCATAATCCGGATCAGGTTCAAAGGGTTCTTCTCAGGTTAAAATAACCGCCCCTTAGGCAAGGTCAATTATATCATTGTCTAAGTATAGGATTCAATAATAGGGTTTTTGTTAATTTTTTAATAAGGCATATTTCTAATACTTTAGTACTAGCACTTAAAGGTTATACAAAAACGCTTCAAATTATAATAAATTAATAAACGAAGAATAAGCGCACTTTATAAGAAACACTAACTAAATAATAAATATAAAAGCAAAGTGGCGATTTATTTATTGTTTTTAATGGATTTATAAAAATTAAGGGATTTAGTTATGGACGCTGATAGATACGATGGAAGATCATTCCCCAATAAATTGGATATTTCAAAAATTAGCAGTGACGATGTTATGAATCAAGCAATTAGCCAGTTAGAAGCTGCTTTTGAATTAGGACTAGCGGGTTTAAGGGAGTACTTAAACCAACTAGCCCCTGAAGATCGAGAAAAAGTTATTTTGACGATTTCTGATAGTATTCAAAAATACTAATCGAGTTCCTCAGCCAGCATAGAGAATAGTCGCCTTAATTGGTTTGGTCTTAATCCGCTCATTTGCTGATACAAACGAGCAACAGGGTCACCATCCTCTCGAACTTCTGTAGGTTCTTGATACATGGATTCTGGATCAACGCCGAAGAAATTGGCTATGCGCACAACTGATTCGCGCCTAGGCTCTTTGGTCTTTTCATTTAGAATTCGATTAATAGTTGGCTGGGGCACTCCACATCCACGAGACAAACCGCTTTGTGAAACCCCATTTTCTCTCATCAATCTAGCCAATTGTTGGCAAATATCTACTTTACTCATAATTATTACTATTGATAACCATTAATTATC
>DKNZ01000063.1:1562-1792 GCA_002469845.1 Cellvibrionales bacterium UBA7375
TACTTTAAGTGAATGTTTACTTTTGCGGACTAAATAACGACGACTACTATCTGCATTTCTCTTGTATTAACTTCAAACAAATACTTCATATATTTCAATTAGGTATATCCAAACTACGCAGTTAAGTCATCAACTAGCTGTTTTACCACGGAGGGGTCAGCCAGTGTTGAAATGTCTCCTAAATTTTCGTATTCACCACAGGCAAGTTTTCTCAAAATTCTTCTCATTAT
>DKNZ01000063.1:2094-9775 GCA_002469845.1 Cellvibrionales bacterium UBA7375
TTTCTCAAAATTCTTCTCATTATTTTTCCAGAGCGGGTTTTTGGTAATCCCGGTGCCCAGCGAATTGTGTCCGGTTTTGCAATGGGTCCAATCTCAGCAGCACAAAGTGCAATTAGTTGTTTTTTGAGATCTTCATCTGGGTTAACGCCTTTCATGAGGGTAACAAAACAAAAGATACCCTGCCCTTTTATATCATGTGGAGATCCCACTACAGCTGCTTCGGCCACCGCATCATGAAGCACTAGTGCACTTTCGACCTCAGCCGTCCCTAAGCGGTGACCGGACACGTTAAGAACGTCGTCAACTCGCCCTGTAATCCAGTAATAACCATCTTCATCTCGTCGCGCACCATCGCCGGTAAAATAGTATCCCGGGTAAGCACTAAAATAAGTATCTACACAGCGCTGATGATCGTTAAATACTGTTCTAATTTGACTTGGCCATGATTTTTTTATCATTAGCAACCCTTCACCAGCACCATCAACTTCTTTTCCTTCAGGGTCAAGTATTGCTGGCTCTATGCCAAAAAAAGGTAATGTAGCTGACCCGGGCTTAAGCGCCATTGCACCGGGGAGTGGCGTCAACATATGAGCCCCTGTTTCAGTTTGCCACCATGTGTCCACTATGGGGCAACGGGATTCACCTACAACGCGATAGTACCAATCCCATGCCTCAGGATTAATTGGCTCACCTACCGTTCCTAAAAGTTTTAATGAACTTCTCGATGTTTTACTAACAAAATCATCACCAGATCCCATTAGTGCTCGAATTGCTGTGGGAGCTGTATAAAATTGATTGACTTTGTGCTTGTCTATAACCTGCCAAAACCTTGATGCATCTGGATACGTTGGAATACCCTCAAACATTAGGGTAGTTCCGCCATTGCAGAGCGGTCCGTATATGATATAACTATGACCGGTAATCCAACCGACATCAGCTGTGCACCAGTATATATCCCCCGACTTATAGTCAAAAGTATATTTGTGGGTCATTGCTGACATTAAGAGGTAACCCGCCGTTGTGTGGACTACTCCCTTTGGCTTTCCCGTAGAACCTGATGTGTAAAGTATAAACAGCGGATCTTCAGAATCCATAATCTCAGGTTCACAATTAGCGGGAACAGAATCAATGGCTTGCTGATAGTTCACATCTCGACTTTCGTGCCAATCAATTGCTGATGAAGTACGCTCAACAACAATACAGCTGTGTACATTGGGACAATTTTTTAGTGCTTTATCAGTATTGGCTTTAAGGGGTATTTTTTTACCGCCTCGAACGCCTTCATCAGCAGTAATAATAAGCCTACAATCAGAATCAAGAATCCTATCTTTTAATGCCTCGGGGGAAAATCCTCCAAAAACTACGGAATGAACAGCACCAATTCTTGCACAGGCTAACATGGCATAGGCCGCCTCTGGGATCATTGGCATATATATGCAAACACGATCACCTTTTTTTATGCCGCGCTGACGAAGAACATTACCTAACTTTGAAACCTGCTCATGTAGTTCCTTGTATGTAACCTTTTCGTCATTATCTGGCTCATCACCTTCCCATATAATTGCCGTTTGATTTGCACTTTTTTCAAGATGACGATCGATACAATTAACTGCAATATTTAATTTACCACCAATAAACCATGATGCTTTTGCAGTTTGAAAATCAGATACACTAAGGGTATCCCAAGCCTTTTCCCAGCTTAGAAATAAATCGGATTGTTCTGTCCAAAATATATCAGGCTCTTCTAAGGATTGGCGGTACATATCCTTATATTTGTCCGCATCTATCCAACAATCTGCTGACCAATTTTCTGCCACCGAATAAATTAATTTGTCAGACATCAAAACTCCGCTATGCGAAAGAATACTATTCCGTTGAGTTTATTAATTTTAACCTCATACCTCAACCAAATCATTGATTTTTAACAAAAACTAAACGGTATTGAATCAACTCATTAACTCGAAAAGCCGTTAGCATAAAAATTAAACAGAGTTAAAGCTATTTATGGTTGCTCGAAAACGATCAATAATTTAGTTTTTATACAGTGCTACTCCCGTAGCCAATACATCTAAAATCACTAAATGCACTATTCTTGAAGAAATAGGAACATGGTTTTTTGAAAATTTTAGCGTGTCGATATACAAACTGAGGGTACTAATATCTCCAAGAAGACTTTTTGATGGTGTCAGAGAAATAACGATTGAGCCATTCTTTTTTGCAGTTTGGGCGATTTCAAGCAGCTCTCTATTGCTATCGGTTTCAGAAATAATAAAAAACACATCATTTTTTTGTCCTTTAGCTACAAGCATCTGCTGAATTAAAATGTCATCATGACTTGAAACAGGAAGATTTAATCCTAAGAATTTATTGGCAGAATCCCTTGCCACTAGAGCTGAAGCGCCATGGGCAAAGAAATATATTCCACTGGCCTGAACTAAACTTTCAATAATCTGATTGATGTGTTGATGACAAATGTTTTCTCGGACTTTAGCCAGACGACTAATAGCTGTATCAAATATTTTTGGAGTAAAACTGGCAACCTCATCTGAGGGATCTATTTTGGGATTAACATAGCATATTCCGCTGGCTAGTGATCTAGCTAATCTAAGCTTTAAATCAGGAAATCCCTTTGCATTAAAGCGTTTGCAAAACCGATTGACACTAGGCTCACTTACCGATGACTTTCTAGCCAAACTGGCGATACTTGATTCTGTTGCGGATTTTGGATCCGCTAGAATAGCTCTAGCGACCTTAGTCTGTGTTTTATTGAGCTTAGGCAGCTCTTTTGAAATCGCTTCAATAAGATTTAGGTTGCCGAATTCTACTGATATTTGTGGTTCACGATTCATCTCAATCCTTAAGTTTTACGTGTAACTTTAATCGCAGATAATCGATTTTTCTGCGAATTTTAACGCCCTCAGCTAGCTTCCATAGCAACTAAATTTTAGGGTTTTTGACCTCAATATTGTAAACATAGTCAATTAAACCTAATTAACGGACGTCTTTTTGTAATTATAAGCAAAAAAAACCGTTATCAATTGATTAAAATGCTGTTAAAAATTATAATTTTTGTAATTTTACTACAAAACAAGGTTTCCCTCTTATGTTCAAAATAGCCATTAATGGTTTTGGCCGTATTGGTCGCAATATTGTCAGAGCTTATTATGAACGCCCTGAACTTCACGACAAACTTCAAATTGTTGCAGTTAATGATTTGGGTGATGTGGATATCAGTGCACACCTTTTGCAGTTTGATACTGTTCATGGTCGCTTTAACCAACAGGTTGAAGTGGGCGATAACAAAATGACTGTCAATGGTGATGAAATTAAATGGTTCTGTGAAAGAGACCCTGCCAACCTTCCTTGGGGTGACTTAGGGGTTGATGTGGTATTTGAATGCACAGGTGTATTCACTAAAAGGGATAAAGCGGCACTTCATATTGCCGGTGGCGCCAAGAAAGTTATAATTTCTGCACCTGGTTCTGGTGTGGATGCTACTGTGGTTCATGGCATTAATCATGATCAACTAACTTCTTCCCATGAAATTATTTCTAATGCTTCATGCACTACGAACTGTTTGGCACCATTGGTGGCTCCTCTTCAGGAGGCTATGGGTATCGAGTCAGGCTATATGACGACTGTTCATGCCTACACTAATGACCAACAGTTAAGTGATGTTTATCACTCTGACGTATACCGCGCTCGGTCTGCTACTCAATCTATGATTCCTACCAAAACAGGGGCTGCGGTTGCGATTGCTGATGTAATACCGGAGCTTGCAGGAAAACTTGATGGTATGGCGGTTCGTGTGCCAACCATTAATGTTTCTCTTGTTGATTTGGTGTTTAATGCTGGTCGTGAAACAACGGTTAAAGAAGTTAATCAAGTGCTTAAAACAGCCGCTGAAGGCGAACTGGGTAGTGTATTAAGCTACTGTGACCAACCTTTAGTTTCTGCAGATTTTAATCATATTGCCTACTCTAGTAACTTTGATTCTTTGCAAACTCGCGTGAACGGATCTATGGTTAAGGTGATGGCTTGGTATGATAACGAATGGGGTTTCTCAAATCGCATGCTAGATAACAGCCTTGTACTCTTAACCGCGGACTAATTTTTTTATGCCAAGAAGAACCAAAATCCTTGCAACATTGGGGCCAGGAAGTAGTGACGAAAGCAACCTGACCAAACTAATTCAGGCGGGAGTCAACGTTTTCCGCCTTAACTTTTCCCACGGCAGTGCCGAGGAACACACTGAGCGCGCCGTTACTATTCGAAAAATTGCCAAGTCACTGCAGATTCCTGTGGGTATACTTTGCGATATGCAGGGGCCGAAAATACGCATAGGTGGTTTTGCTAATGATGCAAAAATTGATCTTGCTGTAGATGATATTTTTAGCCTCGATAGCAATATGGATAAAGAAGCTGGAAATCAAGATTCTGTTTATATTGAACAGGAACTCCTCGAAGATATGGATGCTGGGGATAAGCTATTGCTCGATGACGGTCGACTCACATTTGATATTTTAGAAAAATCATCGACTGTTGCTCGCTGCAAAGTGGTTCAGGGTGGTGTACTTTCTAGCAAAAAAGGGGTTAATAAATTTGGTGGTGGCCTTTCTGCTGATGCATTAACACCTAAAGATAAGGCAGACATTAAAACCGCTGCAGCGCTTAAAACCGATTACCTCGCCATTTCATTTGTTCGTGCAGCTGCGGATGTTGAGTTAACTAGACAGCTTCTTAAAGATGCAGGTAGTAGCGCTCATATTATTGCTAAGGTTGAGCGAGCCGAGGCTATTACTGAGGAATTTTTACCGGGTATTATCGAGGCCTCTGATGGCGTTATGGTTGCTCGAGGTGACTTGGGTGTTGAAATTGGTGATGCAAACTTGGTTGCTGTTCAAAAGCAACTGATTGAAGCGGCCATGTCTGCTAATAAGGTGGTCATTACTGCGACTCAGATGATGGAGTCTATGATTACCGCCCCTACTCCAACACGAGCAGAAGTTTTTGATGTGGCAAATGCCGTATTAGATGGAACCGATGCTGTTATGCTTTCAGCGGAGACAGCAGTAGGTAGTTATCCTGTTGAAACAGTTACCGCTATGGCTAGAGTGATTGAAGGCGCTGAAAAGCACCCTTTAACTCAGCGATCAAAACATAGAATCGATGAAACTTTTGAGCGCATAGATGAATCCTTAGCCTTGTCTGCTATGTATGCAGCTAATCATCTAAAAGGCGTTAAAGCTGTAATCTGTATGACTGAAACTGGCTTTACGCCATTATTAATGTCTAGAATTACCTCTTCGTTACCTATTTATGCTTTTGCTGAAAAGGCGGGTACCTGTGAAATTACTGCCCTTTATAAAGGCGTAGTACCGGTTCCTTTCGAAACATCCTCTTTGAAGCCATCTGATATTAACCACTTGGCGGTTGAAAAGCTTCGCGAATATAATGCAGTGTGTGATGGTGATCTTGTGCTTATCACCAAAGGTGACTTTGTGAATGTTCAGGGTGGCACTAACACCTTAAAAATCGTTCGCGTAGGCGATATTATTCGCTAGCAAAAAAAATGCCCTCAGCAATTCTTGCAGAGGGCATTTTATCTTTCTTAAATACAACGTTTTTTAACTTGCCCAATACACTGTCACTGGAAGCTGTGATTGTTGCAGCACTGACCTAATTGGAAGCTCTTTTACGTCATTTCCCGCTAGGGCTTGATCAAGTACCTTTTGTTTGTTTTCGCCGCTTATATGAATAATAAGACGTTCTGTGTTCAATAAACGTGGCAAGGTCATGCTTATACGCTCATGAGGGGCTGCTGTCGGAGTAACCGCAATACAACTGCGACCAGAGTTAAGATCAAGTCCTGCTGCAAGCGCGGTTGCTCCAGGGAATAGTGAGGCTGTATGACCATCGTCTCCCATGCCTAGAATAACTACAGTGAACTGACCTTGTTTTGATAGTTCAGCCTCAAGTTCAGGCTCACCATCAACAGCTGTGTCTGCCGCATTTTTAAGGGATAAAAACTGTGCACAATGAGCTTCATTAATTAATAGGTTTTCTCGAACTAATTTTTCGTTGCTATCCTGATGATCGTTATCAACCCAACGCTCATCTGCTAAGGTTACTGTCACTTTGTCCCATTCCAATATTTGCTGTGATAGCTGGTGAAAGAAACCCATGGGGGTTCTGCCACCTGACAAAATAAGCGATGCTTTACCATGCTTTTCAATTGCATTACTTAAGCGCTCACTAACCTCAGCTGATAAAGTATTATCAAGGGCCGATGTGTTTTCGAATTTTTTTAATTCCATATTTTACTCCCGCTTAGTAAGGCTTCAGGCTAAATACCAGCTTCGACCATCATTTTCTATTAGCGATTCAGATTTTCCTGGACCCCAAGAACCGGCACTGTAATATTTTACACCCGCTTCATTGTCAGACCATGCCTGCAGGAGATCGTCACACCACTGCCAGGATGCTTCTACTTCGTCACGACTAACAAACAGCCATTGATCACCATTTAAAACTTCTAATAGTAATCGCTCATAGGCGTCGACTATTCTGCCATCGTCATTAGGATCGAGAAAATCGAGATTTAATGTTCTTTTTTCAAGACTTGAGCGCTCTTTCATGCATTGTTTTTTAGATAGCATTTCAAGCTGAATGCCTTCATTTGGCTGAAGTCTAATAACCAATCGATTATTAGCTCCTGAGTCATCGTCAGAAAAAATTGCATGGGGATTATCTTTGTAAGTAATCACAATTTGGGTCACTTTTTCTTTCATTCTTTTGCCCGTGCGAAGATAAAATGGAACGCCAGCCCAGCGCCAGTTATCAACGAATACCTTTAAGGCTACAAAGGTTTCAGTATTACTGCTGTCTTCTGCACTTCCCTCTTCTTCCATATAGCCAACCACTGGATCATCTGAGATCGAGCCCGCTGAGTACTGTCCGCGTACCGCATGATCAAAAACATTGTTTTTGTTAATGGGTGTCATAGCCTTGAGAAGTTTTACTTTTTCAGCGCGTATTTCATCAGCTTCTACCTTATTGGGCGGCTCCATAGCGACCAAAGAGAGTAATTGTAATAAATGATTCTGAACCATATCACGCAACTGACCTACGCCATCATAGTAGGTCCAGCGCCCTTCAATTCCTACTATTTCTGCCGCTGTAATTTGGATATGATCAATGCTGCTATTATCCCATTGAGTGTGGATAATTCGATTGGCAAATCTAAGTGCAAGGAGGTTTTGAACGGTCTCTTTGCCCAGATAATGATCGATACGATAAATACCGCTTTCAGGAAAGAATTTACCTACTGTATCGTTCACTTCTTTAGAGCTCTCAAGATCGTGCCCAATAGGCTTCTCTAGAACAATTCGCGACTTTGCATCGATGCAATTGGCTTCGTCCAAATGCTGACAAATAGTACCAAACATACTGGGCGGAGTGGCCATATAGAAAATAAGCGTGCGGCTCTCATCTGACCAGTCTTTGAGTGCATTGAACTGTTCTTTTTCGGAGAATTCGATACGTATGTATTCAATGCGCTTTTTGAACCTAGACCAAACAGTATCACACCAGTCATCGCCAAGATTGGTCTTTAAGGTCTCACCCATTTGCTCTACAAATTCTGCAGACCCGAGCTCCTGACGCGCAACAGCGGCAATGC
>DKNZ01000063.1:10185-32481 GCA_002469845.1 Cellvibrionales bacterium UBA7375
GCGCCCCAAATAAAACTAAATCAATTTTATTACTACTCATTTTTTACCTCGTAGTTTATTACTACTACTTTAAAATTGGCTTACTATACAAGCGCCGACGCTTCGCGCGCTAGCCGTTCAATTTCCTGCCATTGCTTTTCTCGAATATCTTTTGGTTTAGCAATCCATGACCCACCCACACACATTACGTTGGGTAGTGCCAAATAGTCCATTGCGTTACCTAGACTAATACCACCTGTCGGGCAGAATTTGATATTTGGAAATGGCCCCGCCATAGCTTTCATTACGGGTGCACCACCAGCGGCTTCAGCAGGGAAAAACTTGAAATTTTCAAGTCCATATTCCATGCCTCTCATTAATTCACTTACAGTGGAGATACCGGGAAGAAAAGGAACTGAAGACTGGCTACCTATGGATAATAATTTATCTGTTGCACCAGGGGATATCATAAATTGACAACCCAGATCTTCGGATAGCTTAATTTGCTCTTCACTACAAACCGTGCCTGTTCCTACGATGGCTTCAGGAACATGCTTAATAATTTGGCGAATACCTTCCACCGCTGCTTCTGTGCGAAGAGTAACCTCTAATACTTTTAACCCACCAGCAACTAATGCATTAGCCAAAGGCACTGCATCCTCAACCTGATCTAGGGTAATTACTGGGATAACTGGATTTCCCGCTAACATTTTTTGCACTTATTACTCCTCAAAATTGTTTCAGTTTTTTTGCCGCACCCAGTAGTCCTAAATTTTCTCTAACTACAATAAAAATTGGAATTGGCTTTAAATAACTCACAAAGCGACCCTTTTCTTCAAACTTTTGACGAAATTCACTTTTAATAAAAAAATCTATAAATCTTGGCACTACCCCACCAGCAATATATATACCGCCTTTGGCGCCATAGGTTAGAGCTAGGTTACCAGCAGCACTGCCCATTCCGGAGCAAAACATATTGAGTGATTGAAGCGCTAACTCATCATTTCCTGACTGTGCAGCAGAGGCAACTTGTGCCGGCGTCTCATGGACTTTTTCAATATTATTAATTTTGCAAAGGGATCTGTAGATATTAAAAATACCCTTGCCAGAAAGTAACCGCTCCAGAGACACCCTGCCATATTCTTCACGCAGTATATCAACTACTGCAGCCATTCTATCAGTGGTTGGCGGGTAATCTGCATGCCCACCTTCTGAATCCATCACTAGATAGCTATCTTCAGTGGGAACTAGGCCTGCAACACCTAATCCTGTTCCAGCACCAAGAATTCCAATTGGTTTTGAAGAAACCGGTTTCTCACCGCCAACTTGAACCAAGTCATTATCATCTAACTCTGTTATACCATTAGCTACAGCTTCAAAATCGTTGATTACGAATAATGTCTGGCATCCCAAAATATTTTTAAGCTGTGTCTTAGTAAAATGCCAATGACTATTAGTAAACGTAATTTCTTCAACATCTGCCGGACAGGCAACGGCAAAACAAGCGCTGGCTGGGGGATTATTCCATCCTGTAGCTTCGGCAATCTCTTTGAGAAGATCGACTACCAAGTCTGCAAATTCAGGGTGCTCTTCAACGGAATGATGAAATTCGTATGAGCTTTCCAATTCTCCAACAGGAACCGCGGAAAACCGAGCATTGGTTCCGCCGATATCAGCAACAAGATTCCACTTAATAGTCATTTTTAATTCTCAGGGTAAAGAAATGAAGCGCCTTGTTCGGCGTCACTTATATTTTTGCGATTCACCGCAAAAATTTCTCGACCACAGCCGATTTGACCGGCATCTGGTTGAGGCGCAGATGCACGCCTTTGGAGCTCGTCTAAATCGCCAACATAGGCTAGTTCTCCAGTTACGGCATTTAATTTGATCATATCACCATCTTGCAATTTTCCTAAAAGGCCTCCATCAAGAGCTTCAGGAACTAAATGAATGGCAGCCGGCACCTTTCCCGAAGCGCCGGACATGCGACCATCTGTAACTAGAGCCACACTAAACCCTCGATCTTGGAGGGTGCCTAAAAAAGGTGTCAGTTTATGTAACTCTGGCATTCCTAGCGCTTTTGGGCCCTGGAAACGAACAACAACAATACAATCTTTTTCAAGCTTTCCAGCTTTAAATAATGGCTCTAAATCATCTTGGCTTTCAATAACCACTGCTGGGGCTTCTACAATTTGATTCTCTATAGCAACCGCGGAAACCTTTATGACACCACGACCCAAATTACCCTGCATCAAGCGCAAACCGCCCTCTGGGGAAAATGGTTTATCAACCGTAGTAAGTACTTCTGGATCTAATGGTTGTTGTGGAGATTCATTCCACTCTAGACCACCTTCACTGGTAAGTGTGGGCTCTTTGGTAAAGTCAGAAAAATTTTCTCCCCAGGCTGTTAGAGCGTCTGCATGCATATAGCCAGCGTCTAATAATTGACGGAACATACAACTCGTTCCTCCAGCTGCATGGAAGTGATTAACATCAGCATGTCCGTTGGGGTAAACCTTGGCAAGGAGGGGAACTGCTGCTGAAAGATCAGAAATATCATCCCAATTAAGAATAATACCGGCAGCGCGCGCTATAGCAACAAGGTGCATGCTGTGATTTGTGGAGCCGCCTGAGGCCAGCAGGGCAACAGTACCATTCACTATAGCTTTCTCATCAATTACCTTACCTATAGGCCGGTAATCGTTACCTAACGCGGTAATACGAGCTACTTGATAACAGACTTCTTTGGTTAACCTATCACGAAGAGGGTTGTCTGGATTTACAAAAGAGCTTCCAGGAAGCTGAAGGCCGAGGGCCTCAAGCACCATTTGATTACTATTAGCTGTACCATAAAAAGTACAGGTACCATGACTATGATAAGAATCTGACTCTGCTTGCAGAAGCTCTTCTCGCCCTATTTCGCCCTGGGCATATAGCTGACGAATTCGTTGCTTTTCTTTATTGGGAAGACCTGATTCCATAGGGCCTGCAGGCACGAATAAAGTGGGTAGATAACCAAACGAAAGAGCTCCCATCAGCAAACCGGGAACAATTTTATCGCAAATTCCTAAGGCCAAGACGCCATCAAACATCTGATGTGATAGGCCGATAGCGGTACATTGAGCAATAACGTCTCGACTCAACAAGCTAAGCTCCATACCGTCTTGACCCTGAGTAACGCCATCACACATGGCTGGTACACCACCGGCTACCTGTGCGGTACAACCCATTTCACGCATTGCCTGTTTTATTTGATCGGGATAAGTTGCATAGGGTTGATGCGCTGATAACATATCGTTATAGGCAGTGACTATGCCGATGTTTCCAGCCTGCATCATGCGCAGACTGTTTTTATCATCTTCACCACAGGCAGCAAAACCATGGGCCAAGTTACCACAGCTTAATTTGCCCCGCTCCGGGCGATTATTAAAATCTTCTTCTAACTGACGCAAATAATCTGAGCGTAAAGCGGCACTTCGCTTTATAATACGTTCGGTTACAGCTGCTATTTGGTTATTGAGATGACCCATATCGGCTCCGTATAATTTAAGATGCAATTGTAACAAAATTACAAAAGTTAACCATATATAATGCTTAGAACCGTTGGTTTTTGTAATTTTATTACAAAAAATCCAAAGCATTATTAAAAATGCTTAATAAAAATTGACGATTTAATTTTACTGCCACTCATTTAGCTCAACAGGATTGATAATAAAGATGAACAACACACCTTATATGCCGCTAAATACGCCCGCTTGGAACAAACTAATAGAACTTGCTTCGGAAGTTCAAGCGTCGGCTACCCCAATCACTATAAAGCAACTATTTGCGGATGATGCAGAGCGCGCTGAGAAATATTCTTTAACGTCAGGAGAGTTGAAGCTAGATTTCTCCAAGAACTTGATGGATGACCAAATTTGGGAGCAGTTAATCAATCTAGCACAGCAATCTCCTCTAACATCACACCGTGATGCTATGTTTTCTGGTGAAGCTATCAATACCAGTGAAAATCGAGCAGTGCTTCATGCTGCCTTAAGAGCAAACTCAACAGATGATCAGTCAACTGACGGAGCTCAAAGAGCGGCGCAAGTTGAAAAACAACTCAAAGCTGTTGAGCGCATCAGTAATGAAATTAGAGACGGTAGTTGGGTTGGCAGCACCGGCAAGTCTATTACAGATATTATTAATATTGGTATTGGTGGCTCTGACTTGGGGCCTAAAATGGCCTGTACCGCCCTTGAAGAATTTGCCCATGATTCAATCAATGTGCACTTTATCTCTAATGTTGATGGCGCCCAAATCCTAAGCACTCTAAAAAAACTTAATGCCGAGACCACTTTGGTCTCTATTGCCAGCAAGACCTTTACTACTCAAGAGACTATGCTTAACGCTAAAACAGCAATTCAGTGGTTTAGCGATGAGTTGGGGCTTGAGAACCCAAAAAACACGAGTCACTTTATTGGCTTAACGGCAAATCCGTCCGCCGCTATTGCCTATGGTATTCCTGAAGATCAAATACTTGAATTTTCAGACTGGGTAGGTGGCCGCTACTCACTGTGGTCAAGCATTGGCTTATCCATTGCCATCAGTATTGGCTTTGGCAACTTTAAACAGATGCTTGATGGCGCTAGAGAGATGGATCAGCACTTTCAGAATGCCCCTCTTGATAAAAATATGCCTGTTATCCTTGGCCTGCTTGGCATTTGGTACAGTAATTTTCTCAACGCTCAATCAATTGCCATTATTCCTTATTGCGAGCGTCTGGTTCTTTTGCCATCTTACCTGCAACAGTTGGATATGGAGAGCAACGGTAAGTCCACTAGTCTTGATGGAACACCAGTAAACTACAATACTGGGCCCATTTTATGGGGCCAAACAGGAACAAATGGGCAGCATGCTTTTTTCCAACTACTGCATCAAGGCACAAGAATGGCTCCTATTGATTTTATTGCCGCCATTTCTGACAATCTTAGCAACCCCGAGCACCATCAGGTGCTTTTAGGCAATATGCTGGCTCAATCTTCAGCATTGATGGAGGGTCAAGCTGCACCTGAGGGCGATCAACATCGTTTTTACCCCGGCAATAAGCCCTCTAATACACTTTTATTGGATAAATTGTCGCCTAAAAACTTTGGCGCACTGGTTGCTCTTTATGAGCATAAGGTTTTTGTTCAAGGAAGTATCTGGAACGTCAATTCATTTGATCAATGGGGCGTTGAGTTGGGTAAGAAAATGGCCAATAATCTGCTAGATAAAGAGTCTGGCGCGTCTGATATGGACCCATCGACTAAAGCTTTATTTAGCTATATCGAGGAAAAATCCTAAGGCCTATTTTCGTAGTTCGTGGGGTAGAGAAAAACTAACTGTTTCGGTAACGCCATCAAGTTCCTCTGGTGGCTTAGCCCCAAGCTCGACCAACCTTTGAATAACGCCAGATACTAAAATTTCTGGCGCTGAAGCACCCGCAGTGACTCCAATTGATTTTGCATGATTGATCCACTGTTTATTAATATCTTCTGCACCATCGATTAAGTAGGCATCACAACCACAGCGTTCGGCTAATTCACGCAACCGATTGGAATTTGAACTGGCGGTTGATCCCACTACCAAAACCACATCTGCCTCAAGTGCTAGCTGCTTTACTGCATCTTGACGATTTTGTGTGGCATAACAGATGTCATCTTTACGTGGCCCTTCAATAGAGGGAAATTTTTTACGCAGGGCGTCAATTACTTTAGATGTATCGTCCATCGATAGTGTTGTTTGGGTTACAAAGGCCAGACTGTCCGGACTTCTAACCTCTAAATTGAGTACGTCCTGTTCATCTTCAACCAAATATATATCACCCCCAGCACTATGGTCGTATTGGCCCATAGTACCCTCTACTTCTGGATGTCCCTCATGGCCTATCAGAATGCACTCCTTACCATCAGCGCTGAACTTACTGACTTCTAAGTGTACTTTTGTCACTAGGGGGCAGGTGGCATCAAAAACTTTTAGTTGACGGCTTATCGCTTCTTTTTGTACTTTTTGTGAAACGCCATGAGCGCTAAAAATAACCACTACGTTATCGGGTATTTCATCAATCTCATCGACAAATACAGCACCGCGCTCACGCAATTGGTCCACTACAAATTTATTATGCACCACCTCATGACGAACATAGACTGGAGCGCCAAACTGATCGAGTGCTAAATTAACGATATCAATAGCACGATCTACACCTGCACAAAAACCTCTTGGGTTTGCAAGTTTAATCTCCATAGATCATACCTCTTTATATCAGTGAACTGAGTTGGGGGCTACTTCGACAATATCTACCTTAAAGATAATATTGCGGCCCGCCAGTGGATGATTAAAATCAACTTTTACAGAATCATCACCAATTTCTACAATAACACCAGGCAATTCACCCTCACCATTTTGAAAAGAGTACACATCACCAACCTGAATGGATTCTTGATCAAAATTGTCATGGGTTAGGTCCTGCATATTTTCAGGGTTTCGTTGACCAAAGGCATTTTCAGGTGATATTAAAAATTCACCCTGATCTCCTGCTTTAAGACCTTTAAGTGGCGCTTCAAATCCTGGCAATAAATTGCCATCACCCAGCACAAATGTTGCGGGTTTATCTTCAAAATTTGAGTCTATTAGCTCACCGTTTTCTAGCGCTAACGAAAAGCTCATAGTAACTTTAGTGCCCTGATCTATGGTCAAACTCATAATAAAATATTAGCCCTTATTGGTACTCTTTGAATCATCAATCGGCCGCCTTATAAAACCTTCGATAAGAATAAGCACAGCACCTACTGAAATTGCGCTGTCAGCAATATTAAACGCAGGGAAGTGCCTACCAGACCAATGAAAATCTAAAAAATCGACCACATAACCCAAAGCTATACGATCATAGAGGTTGCCCAGTGCACCGCCTAATATAAGAGCGAGGGCTAAACCTTCTACCTTTTGCTGGGGCGATAATCTGGTGATCCATATCAAGATAACCAAACTAACCAATGCAGCAAAAACACTAAACCCCCATCGTTGCCAACCACCTTCATTGTTCAAAAAGCTAAATGCAGCACCAAAATTATGTACTCTCACTAGGTTAAAAAAACTGGTTACAGGCTCTGATGCACCATATATAAAATGATTAACAATCCATATTTTCGTAAGCTGATCAAACACAAACACCAATAGAGCTATGCTGAGTAAAGTCAGTATTTGCTTGGTGGTTGAGAGGCTTGGATTAGGCATAGTGACGAGCCTCTCCCTGACCATCGATATTATCAATACAGCGACCACAGACTGATGGGTGTTTATCATTACTGCCTACATCATCAATATAGTGCCAACAGCGTGCACATTTATGGGCAGTAGATTTTTCAACTAATACTTTAAGACCCTCAATATGAGCATCTGCTACATTACTGGGTGCATCACCTATGCCCGCAAGCTCTGCTTTTGACGTGATAGTCACAAACCGCAGTTCTTGACCTAACTTTGACAGTGATGCAAATAATTCAGTATCGGCAAAGATTTTAATATCAGCCTCTAAAGAACCCTTAATACCGCCCTGATTTCGCTGATCTTCAATGACTTTGTTAATCGCTTCTTTTGCTTGCAAAATATTGGCCCAATCCTGCTGGGTAATAGGCTCTTCTTCAGCCATTGACTGGAGCGGGTACCAGCTGGATGTAAATACATATTTTTCACGTTCGCCGGGCAAATGATCCCAGATCTCCTGCCCTGTAAAGCTAAGAATCGGCGCGATCCAACGAGAAAAAGCCTCCGCTATATGATAGAGCGCAGTTTGCGCCGATCTGCGGGGCAGGCTATCTTCGGCACAGGTATAAATACGATCCTTAATAATATCTAAATAGAACCCACCCATATCTCTTACGCAGAAATTATGTAATTTCTGGTAAATCTGGTGGAACTGGAAATTATTATAGTCATCAATTATCTGTTCTTGTAGCTGTGAAGCACAGTCAATCGCCCATTGATCCAAAGCGAGTAAATTTGAATGCTCTACCAAATTTTTCTGCGGATCAAAACCATCAATATTTGAAAGAAAATAACGCGCTGTATTGCGAATTCTTCGGTAGGAATCGCCGGCTCGTTTTAATATTTCATCGGACACGGTCATCTCAGCACTAAAATCAGCACTAGCGACCCACAGGCGTAAAACGTCTGCACCCAATTCATTAATCACCTTTTGTGGTGAGACTACATTACCAATGGACTTGGACATCTTGCGGCCATTTTCATCCACGGTAAAGCCATGAGTAAGCACAGCTTTGTAGGGCGCAGTGCCATTAATGGCAATTGCAGTTTTAAGGGAAGACTGAAACCAACCTCTATGCTGATCTGAGCCCTCTAAATATAGATCTGCTGGATAAGTAAGCTCATCGCGAGCACCTATCACTGAGGCATGCGTCACCCCAGAATCAAACCATACATCGAGAGTATCGGTGACCTTTTGGTAATTATCTGCCTCTTCACCCAATAATTCAGAAGCATCAAGATCGTACCAAGCATCCATTCCGGACTGCTCAACCAGCCTGGCAACCTGCTCAATAATATCTGCGGTGTTTGGGTGTAATTCACCTGTTTGTTTATGCACAAACAAAGCAATAGGCACACCCCAGGTTCGCTGTCTTGAAATACACCAATCGGGACTGGCTTCGAGCATGCCGCGAATTCTCGCCTCGCCCCATTCTGGATGCCAGTCAACAGACTTAATCGCTGATTTTGCTTTTTCCAATAAGCCATTTTGCTCCATGGAAATAAACCACTGTGGGGTTGCGCGATAAATAAGAGGGGTTTTGGTTCGCCAACAATGTGCGTAGCTATGGGTTATCTTGCCACAGCTCATCAAACGACCATGGTCTGTTAGTACTTGATTGACCGCTTCATCTACTTTGTAGACATGCTGACCGGCAAATAATTCGACATCATCCTTAAAAACGCCATTGTCCAAAATATAGTTAAGCGTACTTATGCCATATTTATTAGAAACCGCAAAGTCATCTAAGCCATGATCGGGCGCAGTGTGCACACAGCCAGTACCTGCATCCGTTGTTACGTGATCACCCAGCAGTACAGGAATTGAACGCCCATAAAAAGGATGTTGGGCCACAATATTCTCAAGAGCTGCACCCTGACAACTTGCCACAACTTTATATTCTTCTAACTCTAGTCTTTGAGCAACCGATTCGAGTAAATCGGAACCACAAATTAGTTTGAGGGAACCCGCCTCAACTAAACTGTATTCAAGATCTGAACCTACACTGATTGCCTGACTGCTTGGGATAGTCCATGGCGTGGTAGTCCAAATAAGAAAATTAATAGGTTCTTCACCCGCTAAACCACCAAAGGCAGCATCTAATACTGCCAGTTGGTCCTTGTCTTCTACTGGGTAGGCGACATCAATCGAAAACGAGGTCTTATCCTGATACTCTACTTCGGCTTCAGCAAGTGCTGATCCACCTACCACACTCCAATAAACTGGCTTATAGCCTTTTACAAGATGGCCATTTTCCGCGATCTTGCCTATAGCACGAATGATATTTGCCTCAACATCAAAGTTCATCGTCAAATAGGGATTATCCCAGTCACCAAACACACCTATTCGTACAAAGTCTTTACGCTGTCCTTCGACCTGACGCATAGCATAGTCACGACATTTTTGACGAAATTTGGAGTATTCTACTTTGACACCTGCCTTACCAATCTTCTTCTCAACATTATGTTCAATCGGTAGCCCATGACAGTCCCAACCAGGAATATATGGCGCATCAAAACCACTGAGGGTTTTGGATTTAATCACAATATCTTTCAGGGTTTTATTAACCGCATGCCCCAGATGAATATCACCATTAGCATAGGGAGGCCCATCGTGAAGAATATATTTTTCACAACCGGCTCTAGCCTGCCTAATATGCTGATAAAGATCATCACCCTGCCACTGCTTCAACATTGCCGGCTCGCGCTGTGCGAGATTAGCCCGCATCGGGAAATCAGTCTTAGGTAGATTTAATGTTGTCTTGTAATCAATGCTATCGGTCATATTTTATTAAACTTTTTCCAATCTTTTTGTTTTGATTTAAACGCTATTGCTAGCAAACCACTGTTTAATCATTATTACATCATCACTAATACTATCGGATAAATGCTCTAGACTCGTAAATTGTTGCTCGTCTCTAATTTTATTCACAAATTCAACACTAATTCTTTGGCCATAAATTTGCCGATCAAAATCTAACAAATGCACTTCTAGTATGGGTTTTTCAATATCACCTATGGTTGGGCGAACTCCCACATTAGCAGCGCCTTTAAAACGACCCTCAATACCCTCAATATCTACCCATACAGCATAGACGCCGGTCAAGGGCGCCCTAAACCGATTAAGATTAACATTGGCCGTAGGAAATCCCAATTCTCGACCCAGCTGCTGACCAAAAGTTACTTTGCCATTAATTGAAAACGGCCGTCCTAATAATTTACTGACTTGATCAAAATCAGATTTATGAAGTAGTTGACGAACCAATGTACTGCTTACTCTCTGGCTTTCAACTTCTACGGTTTGGGTATTTTGTACACTAAAGCCAAGATCCTGACCCATGGTTACTAAGGTATCGAAATCCCCTTTACGGTCACAGCCAAATCTAAAATCATCACCCACAATTAAGTGCCTGGTATTAACGCCATGCACTAATATATCTTGCACAAACTCTGTTGCAGTAAGACTACTAAGTTGGTCGTTAAACCGCAGACAAACGACTAAATCCATTCCAAAGTCGAGTAGCGCTTCTATTTTCTCACGCAAACGCATCAATCTCGGCGGCGCGGTCTCAGCCGCAAAATATTCTTGGGGTTGAGGCTCAAATGTCATAGCAACCGCTAAACTATCTAAACTTTTTGCCTTATCGATAACCTGTTGCAATATAGCCTGATGCCCTATGTGCACACCATCGAATGAACCAATAGTCACAACGGATTCTCGATTACAAAGTCGCGATTTATCTATGTCACGAATCAGGCTCATTTTTGGCAGTTTTAACACCTAATAAGGCACTCTTTAGTTAAGGCGTCGAGTATACCTAGCAATCGCCAGAAAGGTAAGGTATTGCACCCAATTGGTGCCACAAAATTAATAGAAATATCAGTTTTATATGCTGGCGGATTATTTATTAGAATCATTGGTAGCCTTTGCTGGCCCACGCATATCCGACAACCTAAAACCAAACAAGAATAAGCCAGCCACAAAGGTTATAAATCCAGCACCACAAAGAAGGCCAATCGTTGATATTCGCTGCAACCAAGATTGCTGATAGAAAATCTCACTACCACCCCATAGATTAAGCAATTGAGTGAGCACCAATAACATGATTACCACTGAGCACATTAGACCTATAAAAAACTTTAACCATCCCTTAGAAGGCTGATAAATAGCTTTTTTGCGCAAACTCAAAAACAGCAATATGGCATTGATAAATGCTGATAACGAAGTCGCTGCCGCTAACCCTAAATGACCAATTTGCCAGTATTTATGCAGCGGAATCACTAGTATGAGATTAAACAGCATGTTTAGTGCCATAGCGATGACACCAATGCGAACCGGTGTGCGCATATCCTGACGAGCAAAAAAACCGGGCGCTAGCACTTTGATTAACATAAAGGCGATCAGCCCCGCAGCATAGGCCTTAAGACTGAGAGATGCCATACTCATATCGCGTAATGTCATTACTTCACCATAGTAAAATAATGTCACTAAAATAGGTTCTGCTAAAAGCATCAGTGCCGCGGCAGCCGGCACCGCAACCACCAAAATCATTTTTAACGCCCAATCCAATGTTTGCGAGAAGGCTTGATTTGATTGGGCAATATGATGACGCGACAAATTGGGCAAAATGACCGTAGCTATAGCAATACCAAATACACCCAACGGCAACTCTGATAATCGATCAGAGTAATAAAGCCATGAAACACTGCCAGTCGGCAAGAACGTCGCCAACACAGTATCTAACAAAAGATTAATCTGGCTGACTGAAACACCAAAAATAGCCGGCGCCATCAGTGCCAGTACTTTTTTAACCCCTGAATGCTGCCAATCAACCCTAGGCATTGGCAACATATGGATACTGCGTAAAAAGGGTAACTGAAAAATAAACTGTATTATACCGGCAAAAAGCACACCCCACGCCAAGGCATAGGCGGGCTGATCAAATAGAGGCGCACCTATTAGGGCGGCAAAAATAAGAGTTACATTGAGTAATAAAGGCGTAAACGCAGGGACTGCAAAACGGTCGTAACTATTAAGCACCGCCCCGGCTAATCCAGTCATTGAGATAAATAACAAATAAGGGAAGGTGATTCGAAGCATCTCTGAGGTTGCAGCAAATTTACTAGGGTTATCCATATACCAACTTGGTGCAAATACAGCTGCCATTAATGGCGATGCAACCACAATAACTAGGGTAATAAATATTAGTGTTAGGCCCAAATTACCCGCTACACGGCTCACAAGCTCTCTAACTGCCGCTACACTGCCCTTTTCTCTATATTCACCCAGTATGGGAACAAAGGCCTGAGCAAAGGCACCCTCAGCAAATAGTCGTCGAAAGAAATTCGGTATTTTAAAGGCCACGAAGAATACATCGGCTAATGCCTCAGCACCAATTACTCGCGCAAACACTACGTCCCGAGCTAATCCTAAAAATCGCGAAAGCATGGTAAAAAAGCTGACCACGCCGCTGGAACGAAGTAGTCCATGATCTTTTTTCTGCTCAGTGGTTTCCTCAGTCAAAATATGTTCCGTAATTTTAAATTTGCACCCTAGTTTAACGGTACTCACAATCTAGTCCAAGCGAATCTAGCACTTGAATGCCAATGGAAAAAAAATAATTCTGCTTAAACACTTAAAAAGTCTACTAAAAGCGCAATATTATGGTTGAATATCGCCAAATAACCCTGTATATTTCCGCGCCTTTACACAGTTCCCTTAACTTAGGAGATAGTACAAGTGGCTAATTCAGCACAAGCAAAAAAACGCGCTCGTCAAAACGAAAAAAGACGTCAGCATAATGCCGGCCTTCGCTCAATGGTTCGTACCTATATTAAGAAGGTTGATGCAGCCCTAGAAAGTGGCGATGCTACTGCAGCGCAAGAAGCCTATACTACGTCGGTTCCTGTCATCGACCGTATGGCTGACAAAGGAATTATCCACAAGAATAAAGCTGCGCGCCATAAAAGCCGCCTTAATGCTAAGGTTAAAGCCCTAGCCGCTAAGTAATTTATTCTATGTGAAAAAAAACCGGCGGTAGCCGGTTTTTTTATGCCTTAAATTCTATGCTTCACCATTTTTAAGACGTAATGTGGTCTGCAATAAACTGCTGTACCACCTGACTATCATTATCAAGCACCGTGTATTGCTCTTCCCGCTCAAAAAGATCTGCCATATGTGGCGGTAAAGCGGGGTCTTGCGGATAACCCGCTTCTTTTACAGCATCAGGAAACTTTGCAGGATGAGCTGTAGCTAGAGTGATCATTGGCGTTGATTTATTGTTACTACATTCCCGAGCTGCCGCCAAACCAATGGCTGTATGTGGGTCTAATAGATAGCCACTATCATCAAAAGTGGAGCGAATAACGTCAACCATACCTTGGTCGCCACAACGATAGCTTGAAAAAAGCTTTCTTGCTTTGGCTAATGCTGTATCACTAAGTTTCATATGGCCATTTTTGGCATCGGCCATTAGCTTGGCAATTTGCTCTCCATCGCGATCATAAAGATCAAATAACAGACGCTCAAAGTTACTGGAAATCATAATATCCATACTGGGCGCTAAGCTTTGTTGTAGCGGCTGGGTGCTATGATCATTATCACTGATACAGCGATGCAAAATATCATTCTGATTGGTTGCAATCACTAGCTGCTCTATTGGAAGACCCATCTGACTGGCTAAATAGCCGGCAAAAATATCACCAAAGTTACCTGTAGGCACAGAAAATGATACTTTTTTGTGAGGTCCTCCTAAGGCAAGAGATGCCCAGAAGTAATAGACAATCTGCGCCATAATACGCGCCCAATTTATCGAATTAACCGCGGCTAATTGTCTGCCCTCAGGTAAGAAGGACTGATCAGCAAAACTGGCTTTAACCATATTTTGGCAATCATCAAAATTACCATGTAGTGCTAAATTATGAATATTATCTGCCAATATAGTGGTCATTTGTCGACGCTGTACCTCAGATACACGCTCATAGGGATGAAGAATAAAGATATCCAAATTCTTACAGTGTCGACAACCTTCAATGGCAGCAGAACCGGTATCACCAGAGGTGGCGCCCATAATCACTACTTTTTGGTTGCGCTTGGCAAGAATATAGTCCAGAAGATTACCCAAAAACTGTAGTGCAAAATCTTTAAATGCCAGTGTTGGGCCCTGAAACAGTTCTAATATCCACTGGTTATGACCCGCTTGAATCAGTGGCGCCACAGCTTCATGACGAAAGCCGGCATAGGATTTCTCTATCAACTGACGTAAATCCTGTTCAGGAATTGAGCCACCAACAAATGGCGTAATAATCTTAAGTGCTAACTCTTCATAGGAGAGCGCGCCCCATGAGGCTATTTCTTCAATGCTAAATTTAGGTAATTGTTCTGGCACAAACAGACCGCCATCTTCAGCAAGACCGGTTAAGACCACATCTTCAAAACTTTTTGGCTCTACGCCGCCTCTGGTACTTATATATTTCATCTACTGATCCAAATGCTCTACTCGGATAAATTTAATACTGTCTCGCACAGTTTCAAGGTTCTCTATACGTTCAACTGCAGTACTTAGGTGTTTCTCTTTAGTGACATTGGTAACGATAATAACGTTCACATAGTCTTCACCTGCGGGTTGTTCTTTTTGCACTATAGCTTCAATACTGATGCCTGCATCACCCATAATACTCGTGATATCTGATAAAACACCGGGTTTATCAAGAGCAGAAAAGCGTATATAAAAACTCGTTTCTATCTCTTCAATGGCTACTATATTGCGCTGCTCTAACTCTGACATAGAACAACCTAAGGCATTGACCTTAGCATCAGAGTGCATATCTAGTGTTCTCGCCACATCGATAATATCGGCAATCACTGAGGATGCTGTAGGCTCTGCGCCCGCACCCGGCCCACAAAACAACGTGGTACCTACTGCATCGGCATTGACCATAACCGCATTAGCCACATCATTAACGCCGGCAATCATACTTTTTTGCGGCACTAATGTCGGATGAACACGAAGTTCCACCCCTTGGTCGGTCTGTCTGGCAATACCTAAGTGTTTAATCGCATAACCCAGCTCTTTGGCATAAGCGACATCTTGGGGCTCTAACTGGGTAATACCATCAGTATATAAGCCGTCCAAGGTCAGTGGCATCTCAAAGGCAATAGACGCCAAAATAACCAGCTTATGGGCCGCATCTATACCTTCTACATCAAAAGTTGGGTCTGCCTCAGCGTAACCCTTCTCCTGAGCTTCAACTAGGACATCGTTAAAGTCACGCCCCTTGGTGTCCATCTCGGTAAGAATAAAGTTTGTAGTGCCATTGATTATGCCCGCCACCCAATTAATTTGATTAGCGGCAAGTCCTTCACGCAGACCTTTGATAATGGGGATTCCGCCGGCAACAGCGGCCTCATAGGCAACAACCAGACCCTTAGACGCAGCAAAGGCAAATATTTCCATGCCATGCTCAGCGATTAATGCCTTATTGGCTGTGACCACATGCTTATTATTTTTTAGTGCGGTCATCACTAAATCATAGGCAACGGTTGTGCCGCCAATTAATTCCACCACAATATCTATATCGGGATTTGTAGCAACTTCAAAAATATCTCGCACAACCTCTATGTTAGAGGTTTCGCAATCAGGATTATCTCTGCGCGCACCAATCTGCCGTATATTAATATCGCAATTTGCACGATCGTTAATACAGCTTGCGTTGCGTAATATTACGCTAAATACTCCGGATCCCACAGTTCCTAAACCGCAGATACCAACTTGCACAGATCCCACGTTCACACTCCAAAATTTAGTAATTTATCAGGCATTTATTTGCAAAAAAATGGCGGCAACAGTAAACACCTGATTGATCTCTATCAATGGCGCAATTCTATACTATTTAATAAGGATTTCGGGGTTATTTTTAAAGTTTTAGCTCAAAATTTATGGCAAAAGTACCAAGACCGATAGTTTAATCGCTAGAAAGCCCCAAAAGCTGGGCAAAATTTTCAGCAGGTTGATAGCCTGGAATAAGAGTACCATCCATCAAAATGATAGCCGGCGTTCCAGTAACACCAATACTATTACCAAAGGCATAGTGTTGTGCGATTGGGTTATTGTCACAAACTTCAACATCTACATTTTGACCGCTTTTTACCTTAGTCAAAGTATCCTGTTGATCTTCTGCACACCAAGCTTTGGCAATCTTATCGTAGGAACCCGATGGAATTCCCGCCCTAGGAAAGGCAAGATACCTAATTTCTATACCCATTGCATTAAGTTGAGAAACTTCTTGATGAAACTTACGGCAGTAGCCACAGTCAACATCAGTAAATACATTCATAATCGCTTTAGATTTGCCCTTAGGCTTAAATGTGATCATATCTTCTGTTGATCGCTCGGCAAACAATTGACGCCTTTTCTCCATCTGCCTTATTTCGATAGTACTGATAATCCCATTGGACGTAACCTGAAGTAAATCACCTTGTAATAAATATTCGCCCTCTTCATGAACGAATAATAGAGGGCCATTTTTAACCTGCACCTCATACACATTTGGAATAGATGACATGCCTAGAATTGAAAACTCAAGGTCTGGCCTTGCTGTTAGCAATTTTTTTAGAATATTGTTGGTATTTGGTTGAACGATGTTATTGCTATTATCTGTAACAGAAAGTTCTTCTGCATCTGTTAAAGGAAATTGTGATGCCACAAATAAACTACACAAGACCAACATAAACAATACAAAACCTGATTTAGGGGTAAATCCCAAAATATTCTCCTAGAGATAACTTATTGAAAGCAGGCAACCCTGTTTTGGGGCTGCCTGTATGAAGCCTATATGAAGTTTAGACTAAAATGTTGAAGTTATAACGCTTCGTCGCCAGTCTCACCGGTGCGAATCCGCAATGCTTGTTCAACTTTATACACAAAGACTTTGCCATCGCCTATTTTACCTGTTTTAGCGGCCTTCTCGATAGTTTCTATAACAGCGTCAAGAATATCGTCCGCTACTACAACTTCTAATTTAAGCTTGGGCAAAAAATCCACGACGTATTCCGCGCCGCGATATAATTCAGTATGACCTTTCTGGCGTCCAAATCCTTTAACCTCGGTTACGGTTATTCCTTGAACACCAACATCAGATAAAGCTTCTCGAACATCATCCAATTTAAATGGTTTTATTGTGGCTGACACCAAAAACATAAAGCACTCCTCTTATACAAAAAAATATTAATTAATAGTTATAAAGATACCTATAATCTCATTATATTGCATCTTTGAACGAAATATTAAATTTTTACACACAATATAGCCAGAAACTTATCAATATTTTCTACAGACAAAAAAAACCGGGGCACAAGGCCCCGGTAAGCTTGCAGAGCAGAAACTTAGCTTTTTGAGCTTGTGAATTCAGGATATGCTTCCATCCCGCATTCAGCCAAATCAATACCATTTGCTTCATCTTCTTCAGATACTCTGAGTCCGATTAGAGCTTTGATCACATACCATGCGATAAAGCTTGTTACGAATACCCATACAAAGATGGTTGCAGCACCGATTAACTGACCTGAGAAAGAGGAGCCGTCGTTTGTCACTGGTACTAGCAATAGACCTAATAGACCTACAACACCGTGAACAGAGATAGCACCTACAGGATCATCAAGCTTGAGCTTATCAAGAGTAAGGATACTAAATACTACCAATACGCCACCTAGGGCACCGAATAAAGTAGCTTGAAGAGCACTTGGAGTTGAAGGTTCAGCAGTAATAGCCACTAGACCCGCTAGAGCACCATTAAGGGCCATAGTAAGATCAGCTTTACCGAATAGAAGCTTAGCAACAATTAGAGCAGCTATAAGACCACCAGAAGCAGCAGCGTTAGTATTCAAAAATACCATGGCTACAGCGTTAGCGCTTTCAACAGAAGCAGTAGCAAGTACTGAACCACCATTAAAGCCGAACCAGCCCATCCATAAAATGAATGTTCCTAATGTTGCCATTGGTAAGTTAGCACCAGGGATAGCATTAACTTCACCATTGGGGCCATATTTACCCTTACGGGCACCTAGTAAAATAACACCTGCTAATGCGGCTGAAGCACCTGCCATGTGAACAATACCAGAACCAGCAAAATCAGAGAATCCAAGATCGCCTAGTGTGTATAGACCAAATACAGAAGTACCACCCCAAGTCCAAGCACCTTCCATTGGGTAGATATAACCAGTCATTACTACAGTAAATAGCAAGAATGACCAAAGCTTCATACGCTCAGCAACAGAGCCAGAAACAATTGACATAGCAGTTGCTACGAATACAACCTGAAAGTAGAAGTCTGCAGCGGGAGCGTATGTCCAGTCATCAGCAACCCCATCTCCAGAAATTCCAGAAAGGAAGGTGTCACCACCGTACATGATTGCATAACCGCAAACCATGTACATGGTACAAGCTATGGCAAACAAGGATACGTTTTTAGTCAAAATTTCAGTGGTATTTTTGGAGCGAACTAAACCAGCTTCTAGCATAGAAAAGCCAGCAGCCATCCACATTACGAATGCACCGCACACCAAGAAATAGAATGTGTCTAGTGCGTATTGAAGTTGAAAAATGTCAGTCATTTTATATTTCCTCTAATTAAATTGCTTCGGCACCGGTTTCACCGGTACGGATTCGGATTACTTGTTCAGTGTTGGTTATGAAGATCTTGCCATCACCAATTTTTCCTGTTTGTGCAGATGCTGTAATTGCTTCAACGGCGGATTCAACTAATTCGTCCGCTAAGGCAACTTCAACTTTTACTTTTGGTAGGAAATCCACCACGTATTCAGCACCTCTGTAGAGCTCTGTATGCCCTTTTTGACGCCCAAATCCTTTTACTTCGGTGACAGTAACACCCGTTACACCGAGCTCACCTAGTGCCTCGCGAACCTCATCGAGCTTGAAGGGCTTTATTATTGCCGTAACCATTTTCATTGAATTTCTCCATAGAGCAATTTAACTCGCCCATATTTCTAAACTAATTTAAAACTTCTTCTGGTAAACTAGGCCTAAATTTCAAATCTAATTTCACCAATAAAGAAGTTCATTGTTTAAATCTCCCAAGATTTAAGTTGCGTGTTAAATGTATGTTTTTCAATACGCACTCAACACAATGCATTTTGCATGCCAACTTTTTTAATGCGCTGTAAAATCATCATAAAATTATAAAAAACAGAAAAAAATAGACAAAAATAGATCAAGCAAATAAATTTAAAAAAAATATGCACCAATCTGGTTCATTATTTTGTTTGTTAAGCACCTATTTGGTTAGCCTTAAATTACTATGATAAGCCTTGTTAAATTTGCTACAGTTATGTAAGCAAGGAATTTATAACTATGAAACCAGACGACTTCTACCAACAATTAAAAAATCAACTTAATCAGGTTATGGCTGGATCTGAAGGCCTTAACGCTGAAGCTATGACCTATCTTCAAGCCGCAACCAATCAGTTATTTAATAAGCTTGATATTGTCTCTAGGGAAGAATTTGAAGCGCAAAAATCTGTACTTTTACGCTCGAGAGATAAAATCACACAACTTGAAGCCCAGTTAGCTCAGATGGAAAAGACACTTAAAGATTCATAGCGCCAAAATTAGTAATAATCCTTCTGACAACCAAATACTTGAGAAATACCAATGTCCAACAAAGAATCGTACCTTGTTTATTCCACCGAAACTGGTCGTGTTAAGCCTCAGAATGAGCCTGTGCCACAGTTACAAGCCGATGGTATTATTCGTATTCGCCGAGAAACTAAAGGACGCAAAGGTAAAGGCGTAACTACTATCAGTGGGTTTGATATGGATGCTGGCCATTTAAAAGGCTTAGCTAAAACACTTAAGAAGACCTGCTCAACGGGTGGCACCGTTAAAGACGGCATCATTGAAATTCAGGGCGATCATAGGGATCTGCTACAACAGCAATTGGGTAAAATGGGTTACACCGTTAAATTGGCTGGCGGCTAATATTATGACCTCTAAAACCACTCTACCCTTTGCCAGCTGGCCTTCATCGTTAAGTGCGGACAAAGTGGCTAGCGCCGCACCCAAAATAAGCCATATTCAATCTAACAATAATCTCCTTACTTGGGTGGAAAGCAAACCTCTTGAGGGGGGAAGAAATGTCATTATTGGTCGTTCCGCAAACGGTAATGTTAAAGATTTAATCCCCTCGCCCTTTAGTCACGCCAGTCGAGTGCATGAATATGGCGGAAGAGCTTATGCATTCTCCAAAAATACGCTCTACTTTGTGAATGCCGCCGATCAGCGTATCTATCAGTTAGACATTGGCAAAAAAACACCAAAGGCTATTACCAAAGCCGGCCCCCGCTTTGCCGATTTGCTAGTCGATAACTTCAACAACCAATTGATTGCCGTTTGCGAGCAGCATTATGATGGGGCTGAACCCGATAATTATTTAGTGGCGCTTTCTTTGGATAAAGATAATCATCAGCTACAAACTCTGGTTTCTGGGGCTGACTTTTATGCCTATCCGCGAATTAGCCCCAACGGAAAATCACTGTGCTGGATAGAATGGAATCACCCCCATATGCCATGGGATAGCACCCAATTATGGTCTGCAGATATAGAATACGGCAGAATAAACAATAAGAAACTGGTGGCGGGTGCTGAGGGCAATGAAGCTATCTTTCAACCTCAGTGGTCGCCAGATAACCAGCTGTATTATGTCTCCGACCTCAATAACTGGTGGAATATCTACTCGGCTACTAAGGGTATTGTTCTAGATATGCCGGCGGAATTTGCTACACCCCTGTGGCAATTTGGCATGTCTACCTATGATTTTATCGATAGTCATACTATCGCCTGCCTGTGGACTGATCAGGCTGTTTGGCATTGCGGATTTGTGGATATTGCCTGCGGTGAATTAAATACTATGCAGTGCACCTATCAATCCATGCAAGCTGCCTGTTGCCATGATGGTAGTTTGTATATGGTGGCAGGCGCACCGGATACTGCCGATGAGGTTGTAGTAGTTTCACAACATAACAATGTCGAGCCAGTATACTCGCCCTGTAGGCTTGACATAGAACCCGATAATTTTGCCATACCCGAATCTATCAACTTTGCCACAGCCAACAATGATCAGGTGCAGGCTTTTTTCTACCCGCCAACCAACAGCCAATTCGAGGGCGGAGATCAGGAACTACCACCAGTAATTGCTATCTGCCATGGCGGTCCTACAGGGGCTACTGACTGCAGTCTAAATCTAAAAATACAGTATTGGACCAATCGCGGCTTTGCGGTGGTAGATATTAATTACCGTGGCAGCACCGGTTTTGGACGGGATTATAGAAATGCGCTTGAATTTGCTTGGGGAATTGCCGATGTTGAGGATACCCAATACGCTGTTAACTATTTGGTTGCAAAACACAAGGTAGACCCTGAGCGCTGTATTATTCGCGGCAGTAGTGCCGGCGGTTATACGGTATTAGCCGCTCTCACATTTACTAATACCTTTAAGGCGGGCGCTAGCCTCTATGGTATTGGCGACCTTGAAACGCTTGTTAGCGATACCCATAAATTTGAATCCCGCTATTTGGATAAACTGGTGGGGCCCTACCCTGAACAGCAACCTGTTTATAAGCAACGCTCGCCTATTCATCATGTAGATCAGCTTAACTGCCCAGTGATTTTTTTGCAGGGCTTAGAGGATAAGGTGGTGCCGCCTAATCAAGCAGAAATGATGGTTGAGAGCCTGCAAAAAAAAGGCATAGAAGTAGTTTATGTGAAATTTCCCGATGAGGGTCATGGGTTTAGAAAATCGGAAAATATTATTCGCGCCATGGAGTCCGAACTGGCGTTTTACACTGATATTTTTAATTTAAAGCAAGGCGCTTAAAGCATGTCTCGGTATAGACCGCCCACTCCTAAAAGTTCGCCCTATATTACCGCTGATGGTGCGGCAAAATTGCGCGCTGAAGTCCGTCAACTTTGGAAGGTGGAGCGCCCACAGGTCACTCAAGTGGTGCATGAGGCGGCAAAA
>DKNZ01000028.1:0-1937 GCA_002469845.1 Cellvibrionales bacterium UBA7375
ATGTATATTGCCGAGATATCCCCATCTAGTATTAGAGGCAAGATGGTTACCTATCATCAATTGGCAATGGTAATAGGTTTTATTCTGCCATTTATGGTTAGTTTCCTTATTAATACAGGCGATATAAGTCATTCTGATAGAGTTGCCTATGGCTGGCGCCTTATGTTTTGGACTGAAATAGTCCCCGCAGTGATCTTTTTTGCCTTACTGTTTTATATACCACATAGTCCTCGCTGGTTGATATTTAAGGGGCGTAATCACCAGGCAAAGACAGTGCTTGATCAACTAGCCGAGGATAAGAGTGAGGCCAAAACTGAATATGAATTAATTGCAAAATCACTTGCTGAGACAAAAGCCCCTTCACGTAAACTTCTGTTCAAAAATGGACTCGGATATGCGCTTTTTTTGGGGATCATGTTGGCGATCTTTCAGCAGGCAACCGGAATAGTTGCAATTCTGATATACAGCGGAGAAATATTCAGTCAGGCTCTGGGCTATGATCCAAAGCAGGCACTTATGCCGCAACTCTGGGTTGGTATAGTCAACCTGATATTTACATTTGTAGCCATTTACAAGGTGGATAGTTGGGGTCGTAAACCCCTATTAATAGGCGGCACACTGGGTATGTTTTTCGGCCTATCAGTTCTTGCCTTATCAGTTTATACACAGCAGGAAGGCTTATTATCTTTAATCGGTGTATTAGTATTTGTCGGGGCATTTGCCATGTCGATGGGTCCCGTCGTTTGGGTAATATTGGCGGAAATTTTTCCCAATAATGTTCGCAGTCTAGCGATGTCGATTACTATTGGAGCCCAATGTTTAACCAGCGCCTTGGTGACTAATGGGTTTCCTATTCTTCATAAAAGCCATTTTAACACTCTCAACTTTAATGGTGCTTTAACTTACTTTTTATTTGCTTCTGTATGTATTATTGCTATTTTGTTTGTTTGGCGGCTAGTGCCTGAAACAAAAGGCAAATCATTGGAAGAAATGGAGCAAATATGGCGATAATAATAGCTAGAATTTTCCACCATTTAATCAATAAAGGCTAAAGAAACTATGGTTAAAATAATAGCGGCCTTATTAGGTTGGCAAATTGCTGGATTTTTCGGTGCGATCATTGGCTTTTATATAGGCAGTTATTTTGATCGTGGATTGGACAGTTTTTCTCGACCTTTATCATCTAGCGAACAAGCTCGAGTGGGCGCATCTTATTTCGAGACCACATTCACCCTATTGGGTTATTTGGCCAAGGCTGATGGTCGTATTTCAGAGGAAGAAATTGCACAAGCTGAGGCGTTAATGAGCCGAATGGGTCTAAGCCCAAATCATCGCCAGCAGGCAATTAATTTTTTTAAGGCTGGCTCAAAGTCTGATTTTTCTTTAGATCAAACAATGCAGCAATTTGTAGGCACCTGTGGGCGAATGAATAACCTTAAGCAGTCACTGCTTAATGATTTAATCGCACTGGCTTTGGCTGATGGTGAGTTACACCCGTCAGAGCGGCAGGCGCTTCAAAGTATCGCCCAGTATTTAGGAATTTCAAAAGCGTTATTTGAAAAAATAATCGAGATGATAATAGCGCGCGCTCAATTTAATGGTGGGGGCTCATCAGCTGGTTATGCTAGTTCAGCTAGTCAATTAGAGGCTGCCTATAAAGCATTAGGTGTTAGCTCAAAAAGTACAGATTCCGAAATTAAAAAAACCTACCGAAAATTGGTTAGTGAAAACCATCCGGATAAGCTGATTGGTCAAGGTATGCCGGACGATATGATCAAATTGGCAACCGAGCGAACCCAAGAAATTCGTAAAGCTTATGAATTAATTCAAGAAAGCCGAAAATAAAACCTGAATAAGTCCTGAAGTTGGTTGACCTCAACTACCCCTGTACCTATAATGCGCGTCCCTTAAAGGGTGGTGTGTTAGCACATCAAGAT
>DKNZ01000028.1:2288-14932 GCA_002469845.1 Cellvibrionales bacterium UBA7375
AGCTCGTCGGGCTCATAACCCGAAGGTCGTTGGTTCAAATCCAGCTCCCGCTACCAAGTATTATAGATATTGTTTGCGATGTTTATGGGGTTAAACAATATGGATATAGTGGAAGAAGTAGGCTACGATAGTTGTATTAGGGCTTGTAGCTTATAGACTAAGTATTTTAGGCCACTAGAACATTCGCGTCGTAACTGGCGCAAATCGAAGAGCCCCATATTGGGGCTTTTCTTTAGCTGGCTATAAATGGGTAGTATGCCCATTTTTTCTCGGAGTATATTGTGTCGTCTGGTGATCAAGTTTTAAAGCAGTTGTTACAGCCAGTGGTTGAAGCGATGGATTGCGAGCTCTGGGGTTTAGAACTTCAAATGGGTGGTAAAGCTAAGTTGCTTAGAATTTTTATCGACCGTGATGAAGAAGTAGGCGTCGGTGTTGATGATTGTGAGCGAGTAAGTCGTCAAGCTAGCGCAGTTCTTGATGTAGAAGATGTAATTCCAGGTGAGTATATTTTAGAAGTATCCTCCCCTGGCATGGATCGACCTCTTTATGAGCTCGATCATTATGCTCGATATTTGGGCGAAGAGATCTCGTTAAGACTTAGATTTCCTTACGAGGGGCGACGAAATTACAAGGGTCGCTTAAAGGCAATTGAAGGTGATGAGATTGTTGTGGTGGTTACAGATAATGAGTTTCTGTTTCCTGTTGAAGGTATCGAAAAAGCGAACCTAGTACCTCAATTTTGAGGCAGGCGGAGTTTGATCAATGAGTAAAGAAATTTTAATGGTTGCTGAGGCTGTATCCAACGAAAAAGGTGTGGATAGAGGTATTATTTTTGAAGCCATCGAGCAAGCGCTCGCTATGGCGACAAAGAAGCGTTTTGATGAGGGTGCCAATATCCGAGTCGAAATTGATCGTGAAACAGGTAACTACCAATCATTTCGTTGGTGGGATGTGGTGGCCGATGATGAAATGGCTGAACTGGGCACTCAGTTCACGACAGAGGAAGCGTTTGAAAAAGACCCTACACTAAACGTAGGAGATACCTTTGAGGAATCTGTTCCCAATATAGAATTTGGCCGTATTGCAGCTCAAACTGCAAAGCAGGTAATTGTTCAGCGTGTTAAGGAAGCCGAAAGAAATCTTATTATCGATCGCTTCAAACATCGTGTAGGTGAATTGTTAAATGGCACGGTTAAAAAAGTAACACGCGACCATATTGTTGTAGATTTTGGTGACAATGCAGAAGGTTTGCTGCCAAGAGAAGATTTGGTTGGCCGTGAAATTTTTAGAATAAATGATCGAACTCGCGTTATTCTTACTGGTATACGCGAAGAAGTTCGCGGCCCTCAATTGCAGGTTTCAAGAGCTGCGCCAGAGATGCTAGTTCAATTATTTCAGATTGAAGTGCCAGAGATCGCTGAAGGTGTTATCGAAATTAAGGGTGCTGCACGAGATCCAGGCCAGCGCGCCAAGATTGCAGTGAAAACTAAGGATGCACGTATTGACCCTGTTGGTGCTTGTGTAGGTATGCGCGGTGCGCGTGTTCAGGCAGTATCCAATGATCTTGATGATGAGCGCGTTGATATTGTACTTTGGGATGATAATCCTGCTCAGTTAGTCATTAATTCTATGGCGCCTGCAGAGGTAGAATCTATTGTTGTAGACGAAGATAGTCACTCGATGGATGTGGCAGTAGATGAAGAAAATCTAGCCCAAGCAATTGGCAAGGGTGGTCAAAATGTGCGTCTAGCATCCGAGCTTACGGGTTGGACTATCAATGTAATGACTATAGAAGATGCTCAAGAAAAGCAGCAAACAGAATCTGTTAGCGTGATTGAAAAATTAATGAATGCACTTGATGTAGATGAAGACATTGCTACTGTGCTGGTAGAAGAGGGCTTTACCAGCGTAGAAGAAGTTGCCTATGTGCCGCTTGAAGAAATGAGTGCTATTGAGGGTTTTGACTCTGATATTGCTGAAGAGCTTCGAGCCCGGGCAAAGGATGCATTATTGACCATGGCTCTTGCAAGTGAAGAGCAGTTAACCAATGCAAAACCAGCTGATGATCTTCTTAATATGGAAGGCATGGATCAAGAGTTAGCCCTTAAATTGGCTGCAAAAAGCATCATTACTATGGAAGATCTCGCTGAGCAAGCGGTAGATGATCTTATGGGTGTTGAAGGCATGAACGAAGAAAAAGCGGCGTCATTAATTATGACTGCTCGCGCACCTTGGTTTGAGTAATAGATTAAATCACTAGGTGTTATCCAGAGGCGAAAAGAATGGCAGAAGTGACAGTAAATGAATTAGCAAAAACCGTAGGGGCTTCTGTGGATCGTCTGCTATTGCAGATGAAAGAAGCGGGTTTGAGTCACAGCTCGGCAGACGCCAGTGTTTCGGACGAAGAAAAACAAGTTCTTCTTGGCTATCTTAAAAGCTTGCATGGTGACAAATCTGGAGAACCCAAGAAGATTGTCTTGCGTCGCAAGACAATGAGTACTCTCAAGTCGGGTAACAAGAAAACTGTTAATATCGAAGTTCGTAAAAAAAGAACTTACGTCAAGCGTAGTGACGAAGAGTTAGAGACTCAAGCGAAGGCTGAGGCTGAAGAAGTGGCTCGTCGTGAACAGGAGGTGCCAGAGGTAGAGTTTGGTACCGGAATTGATGATATTGAACAAAAACGTCAATCAGCAATTGAAAAGCGCCGAACCGCGGAAACTGAAGCTAAGCAAGCTGAAGAAGATGCTGAAAAGAAAAAATTGGAAGGAAAGACTAAAGATGAAGCTGCAAAAACAGCTGAATCTTCTGAAAGCCAAGCCAAGAAGCCAGTTAAAAAGCCAGTTGCATCGCCGGTACAGCCGCCTGCTCCTTCGGAACCAGTTCTAGATAAAGGGCGACGGCAAACCAAATCATCTGATGATGAAGAAGATAAAATTGCTAGAAAAGCGGCCAAAAAGCCATCTATTAAAAGCAAGAAAAAACCTCGTATTGAGCTTGATGAAGCAATAGGTGAAAAGGCCGCAAGACCACGCCTTAAATCAGGCCTTCGTTCGGCACTTAAAGTTGATAACAAGCATGTATTTAAAAAGCCAGTTGATAAAAAAATTGTAGAAGTAGCCATTCCCGATGAAATAACGGTTGCTGATTTAGCACAAATAATGTCGCTCAAATCAGGGGTGGTTGTCAAAGAACTTATGAAGATGGGCGTTATGGCTACTATCAATCAAATGATTGATCAGGAAACGGCTTTCCTAGTGGTTGAAGAATTAGGTCATACCCCTGTCGCAGCTACCAATGATTCTCTAGAGGATCAACTCACCCAGCAATTTGAAGATCTTAATACAGACAGTAATCAGCAACCAAGAGCACCAGTGGTTACAGTAATGGGCCATGTTGATCATGGTAAGACATCCCTCTTGGATTATATTAGAGAGTCAAGAGTAGCCTCTGGAGAAGCCGGTGGAATTACACAGCATATTGGTGCCTACCATGTAGATACACCCAAAGGGATGGTTACTTTTCTAGATACTCCTGGTCACGCTGCTTTTACTGCAATGCGAGCTAGAGGGGCGCAAAGTACGGATGTTGTTATCCTAGTAGTTGCAGCTGATGATGGTGTTATGCCGCAAACAGAAGAAGCTGTTCAGCACGCCCGTGCTGCAGGTGTACCATTAGTTGTAGCTATTAATAAAATGGATAAAGAGGGTGCAGATCCAGAGCGAGTAACCACAGAGCTCGCAGCAAAAGATGTTATTCCTGAAGACTGGGGAGGTGATACTCAGTTTATAAAAGTATCTGCCCAGACTGGTGAGGGTATTGAAGAATTATTAGAGGCAGTTCTTTTGCAGTCAGAATTATTAGAACTTACAGCCCCTGTAGAGGTTCCAGCCCGTGGAGTTGTCGTTGAGTCGCGTGTTGACAAGGGTCGAGGCGTTGTTGCTACTGTTCTAGTTCAGCAAGGTACACTGCGTAAAGGCGAATTTATGCTCGCCGGTGAAAGCGTGGGTAAAATTCGTGCACTAAATAATGATGCTAGGCAGCCTACTACTGAAGCAGGTCCGTCCATTCCAGTTGAAATTCTTGGTCTTGATGAGCCACCTCAAGCAGGTGACGAATTCTTTGTAGTTGCTGACGAAAGAAAAGCAAAAGAGATTGCTCAACAGCGTCAGGATCAAGCCCGTAAAGAGAGATTTTCTCGACAGCAGGCAGCTAAGCTAGAAAATATGTTTACCGATATGGAATCAGGCGTAGTCAACAAGTTGCCGCTAGTGGTTAAAACTGATGTGAGGGGTTCTTTAGAGGCGCTTACCAGTGCGTTGAATGATTTTGCTACTGAAGAAGTTGCAGTTGAAATTGTTGCCTCTGGTGTTGGTGGTATTACTGAGTCGGATATCAACCTTGCCTTAACCACCGGTGCGATTGTTCTTGGCTTTAATGTTCGAGCCTCAAGCGTTGCTCGTGAGTTAGCTGAAAAAGAGCAAATTGAAGTTCGATACTATAGTGTGATCTACAAGTTGCTTGATGAAGTTAAGCAAGCGCTATCGGGTATGTTAGCACCAGAAACCAAAGAAGAAATCGTCGGCATTGCCCAGGTTAGAGATGTGTTTAGATCGCCTAAATTTGGCGCCATTGCTGGCTGTATGGTCACCGAGGGTACTGTGTATCGCAATAAACCAATTCGTGTACTTCGCGATAATGTGGTTATTTTCCAAGGTGAGCTTGAGTCATTAAGACGCTTTAAAGATGATGCGCAAGAAGTCCGCAATGGTATGGAATGCGGTATTGGCGTTAAAGATTACAATGATGTCAAATCAGGCGATCAAATTGAAGTATATGAAATTACTGAGGTACAGCGCTCTCTTTGATGAGTGCTATTTAAATGCCTAGGGAATTTACACGATCTGAGCGTGTTTCGGATGCAGTTCAAAAAGAACTGGCATCTTTGATACGTCAGCATATTCGCGATCCACGAGTGGGTATGCTTAGTGTTACAGATGTAACAGTTACCCGAGATCTTGCAATTGCCAAAGTCTATGTTGCTTTTGTCGGTGAAAGAACATCCGAGGAAATTAAACAAGGTCTTGATGCACTTAATGGTGCATCGGGATATCTCAGAAAGTTATTGTCTTCAAGCATTGCTTTGCGTGCCACGCCAAAACTAAACTTTTTTTATGATGAAACCGGTCAGCGCAGTCAGCACTTAGACGCACTGATTGATTTAGCTATATCCTCTGATAATAACAATCAAGAGGAATCCTAAATTTGGGTCGTCGTCGCAAATCTGGTCGATCAGTTAATGGAGTCCTGCTTCTCAATAAGCCTATAGGATTCACTTCTAATAAAGTCTTACAAAAAGTTAGATGGTTATTTGATGCCAATAGAGCTGGTCATACTGGGGCGCTAGACCCCCTGGCATCTGGAGTACTTCCTTTATGCTTTGGTGAGGCAACTAAATTTAGTCAATACCTTCTTGATTCAGATAAATATTATCGCAGCACCTATACTTTTGGTGTAAGTACTGCAACTGGTGATAGTGAGGGAGACATAATCTCCCAGCAGGATGCATCAAACATAACTAAAAATCAGGTTGAACAAGCCATAAAGAGTTTTCAGGGTGAAATAGATCAGGTGCCTTCCATGTACTCTGCACTTAAACATAATGGCCAACCACTTTATAAACTCGCAAGACAAGGAATCGAAATTGATCGCCCTGCGCGTCAAATAACAATTTTCAATTATAAGATTATTGATTTTAGGTCAGGTGTTCACCCTCAAGTTGATGTTGAAGTTCACTGTAGCAAAGGCACCTACATCAGAACCTTAGCAGAAGACTTAGGTACCGCCCTAGGTTGTGGCGCTCATGTCAGTGCACTACATCGATTCAAAGCGGGGCCTTTTGATGAGCAGCAAACTATTACACTCGACGAATTAGAAAAGCTAAGAGATCAGGGCACTGTAGAGCAATTAGATCAACTACTAAAACCAGTAGATACCCCAGTTCTAGACTATCCGGCGGTGGAATTTGATCAAATAATGGCCGGCTATTTCCAATTAGGGCAATCAATTACTTTAAATAAAGCCTTTCGCCAAGGGCAAGAAGGCGATATAGTGCGCGTCTTTCGTGAGGACGGTGCATTTTTAGGTATAGGAACTGTTACCGAAGATGGCAAAATTGCCCCTAAACGATTAATTGTTGAGAATGCCTAATCTTTTAATTAGGGGTTCTCGTAAGAAATTTGAGGAAGACCAAGAAGTCTCTCAATCAGTCGACTGAAAGAGTCGATATATAGGTAGGTTGTCTGTAATTATGCACGGACATCCTGAATTCAATCATTGCATATTGGAGTAATGACTATGGCACTAAGTGCACAAGAGAAAGCGAAAATTGTAGCTAAATACGGGCAGGGAGAAAATGATACAGGCTCTCCAGAAGTTCAAGTTGCATTGTTAACCGAAAACATCAATAAACTTCAAAGCCATTTTGGCGATCATAAAAAAGATAACCATTCCCGTCGTGGTCTTATTCGTATGGTTAATCAGCGTCGTAAGTTGCTGGATTACCTCAAGGCTAACAAATCAGAACGCTACAGCGCCTTGGTTAAAAATCTTGGTCTTCGTAAGTAATTTTTAGGTACAGGGCTCAGTGTTAAAATACTGAGCCTCAAACCTAAGTATTTGACTTAAACAAACCTGAATAATGTTAATCGCAAGCTGATCGAGTTACTTATGGCCATCTAAATTGGTGGCTATAAGTAACCCGAGCAGCAAAAAAATGGCAGAGATTCAGGTAAAACATAAACATTTAAAGGTAAAACTATGAACCCTGTAATTAAAACATTTCAATACGGTAAACATACCGTAACACTTGAAACAGGACGTGTTGCTAGACAAGCAACAGGTGCTGTTCTATGCTCAATTGATCAAACCACGGTACTTTGTACTGTAGTTGGTGCAAAAACTGCTAAAGCGGATATCGATTTCTTCCCGCTTGGCGTTCACTATCAAGAAAAAGCCTATGCGGCAGGAAAGATTCCCGGTGGATTCTTTAAGCGCGAAGCTCGACCCAGTGAAAAAGAAACCCTAACGTCACGTCTAATTGACCGTCCTATTCGTCCGCTATTCCCCAATGGATTTAAAAACGAAGTACAGGTTATTTGTACTGTAATTTCCGCGGAAAAAGATATCGACCCAGATATAGCTGCAATGATTGGTACTTCAGCAGCATTATCAATTTCTGGTATTCCATTTAATGGCCCAGTGGGTGGTGCGCGAGTGGGTTATTCAGACGAAGAAGGCTACATGCTAAACCCAACATACAGCGACCTTGAAACCTCGGCACTAGATATGGTGGTTGCAGGTACTAAGGACGCAGTTCTAATGGTTGAGTCAGAAGCTAAAGAACTCTCCGAAGATATTATGCTAGGGGGCGTTCTATTTGCTCACCAAGAGATGCAAGCCGTCATCAGTGTTATTGAGGAATTGGCCTCTGAAACTGGCAAACCCCGTTGGGAATGGCAAGCTGAAGAAAAAAATGTTGAGCTAGTAAGCGCGCTTTCAGATGTTGTAGCTAGTGATCTAGATGCGGCCTATCAGGTAGTAAACAAGCAGGAGCGCTCATCTAAAATTGCTGAGCTTAAAGATGCAGCAGTTGCACAGTTATCTGCGGATGATCAATTCCCAGAAGACGAAGTAAAAGATGCATTCAAACAACTCGAAAAAGATATTGTTCGTGGTCGTATTATTCGTGGTGAGCCGCGAATTGATGGTCGTGATACCACAACTGTTCGTGGCATCAATGTTGAAGTAGATGTATTGGATCGAGTGCATGGCTCGGCATTATTTACTCGAGGCGAAACTCAGGCTTTAGTTGCAGCCACTCTTGGTTCAACGCGGGATGCACAGATGATTGATGCCCTAGAAGGTCGTCGTGATGATCCATTTATGTTGCACTACAACTTCCCTCCTTACTCAGTAGGTGAATGTGGTCGTGCAGGATTTACAAGCCGTCGTGAAGTCGGTCATGGTCGTTTAGCGCGTCGTGGTATTGCCGCTGTACTTCCAACTGCCGAAGAATTTCCATACGCAATGCGTGTAGTGTCAGAGATTACTGAGTCAAATGGTTCAAGTTCAATGGCTTCAGTTTGTGGTTCAAGTTTGGCGTTAATGGACGCTGGTGTTCCACTTAAAGCCCCAGTGGCTGGTATTGCTATGGGTCTGGTTAAAGAAGATGCAGGATATGCTGTATTGACCGATATCCTAGGTGATGAAGATCATTTGGGTGATATGGACTTTAAAGTAGCCGGTACTAATGAGGGTATTACTGCCCTGCAAATGGATATTAAAATCGAAGGTATTACCGAAGAGATTATGGAAATTGCTCTTGAGCAAGCACTCCATGCGCGAGTTCATATTCTAGGTGAAATGAATAAGGTTATCGCTAAGAGTCGTGACGAAGTGGCTGAATCTGCGCCTAAAATGGGAACTATGCGAATTGATTCAGATAAAATTCGCGATGTAATTGGTAAAGGCGGTGCAACGATCCGCGGTCTATGTGAAGAGCACAACTCAACCATCGATATTACTGATGATGGTGAAGTAAAAATCTACTCTGAAGATTCTGCGTCACTTAATGCCGCTATGGACGCAGTAACTGCAATTGTTGCCGATCCAGAGCCAGGCACTATTTATGATGGTAAAGTGGTACGCATTGTTGATTTTGGTGCCTTTGTTAACTTTATGCCGGGTACTGATGGTCTAGTGCATATTTCTCAAATTGCTGATAAGCGAGTTGAGAAAGTGACCGACTACCTCAGTGAAGGACAAGATGTTCGCGTCAAAGTACTTGAAATTGATAACCGCGGTCGAGTGAAGCTCTCTATCAAAGAAGCACAGCTTGAAGAAGGTGGTGCAGAAGAAGCGCCTGCGGAAACTACAGAAGACTAATCATTTAGTTATAAGAAGTAGTACAAAAACCCCCATTGGTTAAACCTTTGGGGGTTTTTTAATACTAGGAAGTTGCTAAATCAAAAAGCTCAGAAGCATGAGATAAGGTTTGTTCGGTGACTTTGGCGCCACCAAGCATACGAGCTAATTCTTCAATTCGTTGGGATTGATTTAGATGAACAATGCTAGATTCAGCACTGCTGTTTTCGGTAATTTTGCTCACCACATAATGCTGATGGGCATGGACCGCTACCTGGGGCTGGTGGGTTACACTAATAACCTGTCCACGATCACCAAGTTGTTTTAATAGCTTGCCAATAATATCGGCAGTACTGCCGCCAATACCCACATCTACCTCATCGAAAACGACGGTAGGAATACTAGAATTAGCCGCCGCAACCACCTGTATAGCCAGACTAATCCTTGATAACTCACCACCCGAGGCGACCTTTCCAAGGGGTTTATGCGCCTGTCCGGGATTGGTAGAAATTACCAGTTCAATATCTTCTAACCCATAGGATTTAAAATTATTTTCCTCAAGCGGTGTTATTTGAACCAATAGTTCAGCCCCCTCCATAGAAAGCTGTTGTAATTGTTGATTAATGTCCTGAGACATTTTTACAGCACCCTGTTGTCGTATAAGGCTTAGTTTAGTTGCATTTTTTCGGTATTTTATAGCCAGTTGATCAACCTCTTTTTGTAAGGCTTCCAGATTTTGATCGCCCGCAGTCAGTTGCTCAAGTTCTAACTTTAATTCAATAAGCTTTTCACCCAATTGATGAGTATCTACTCGATGTTTTCGACCAAGCTGAAAGACAAGTCCCAGCTCGTCTTCTATTTGCTGTAGCCGTTGAGGATTAGCTTCAAAGCGGTCGATATGTTGTTCAATACAGCGAACCGCTTCATCCACCTGAATTAATCCAGACTCAAGTAATTGCTCCGCCTCAATAAGCGCCTCAGGTTTGTGTTTCAGTTGGCCTAAAATAGACAATGACTGGTTAAAGCCCTCGCGAAGATTAAAGCTTTCCCCTTGGTCACTGATAGCCAGAAGTTTTTGGCTGTCCTGAATAATTTGCTCAGCATTAGCCAGATTATTTTGCTCTTGTTCTAATTGCTGTAAATAGCTAGATTCTAAATTAAATTCTTGTAGTTCTTCGACTTGAAATTGCAACAGCTCCCTTCGGGCAATAAGCTCATCTGAGCGCTCGGCCAAGTCTTTGAATGTCTTGGCTGCTTGATGCCAATCTTGAAAATAGTCTGTGACCTGTCCTGCAAGCTCGGTGCTGGTGTTGAAGTCATCCAATAGTTTGCGGTGAGTATTGCGTCTAAGTAAGGATTGATGTTCGTGCTGACTATGAAGGTCGACCAAAACGTCACCCAGTTGCTGGAGTTGTTGCATAGTGCAGGGTTGGCCGTTGATATAGCCCCGCGATCGGCCCTCAGCGGTGTAAATACGACGCAGTATGCATTCATCTTCAGCTGTGAAATCGTGACTATCAAGCCAACGTTTAGCTTCAGGGATAGCAGACACATCAAAACTGGCGGTGATTTGCGCACGATCCTTTCCCTGACGGATAGTACTACTATCAGCGCGATCTCCCAGAGCCATACTAAGGGCATCCAAGATTAGAGATTTACCAGCACCGGTTTCCCCAGTAATAGCTGTAGTACCCTTAGAGAACTCTATCTCTAAGGCTTCTACTAATGTGTAGTTATTAATTGTAATCGACAGTAGCAAGGTAAAAAGTCACCAAAATAGGGTTAAAAATTATTTTTAAAGGCAAAGCAGAAATTTACTACTTGAAACTCTACTAATTGCCCCCATCTGTAGTATCAGTGCAAGAACAATTTTTATCAACAACCCAAGTAAATTATAAGGAGTTGGCGTGTCTCAAGATACTAATCAAGAAGATACTTCCCAAGAGAGTACTTCGGCTAAACCACAGCAGTCAGTGGTGGAAGCAGAAGAAAAGCTACAAGCAGATCAGTCCGAGCCCTCCGAAGAGCAGGGTGGCAATCAGATTGAAGAGCTACAGCAAAAGCTAAGTACCCTAGGCGAGCAATTATTGCGCGAGCAAGCTGAGATGCAAAATGTGCGTCGCAGAGCACAGCGTGATATTGAAAGTGCGCACAAATATGCATTGGAAAAGTTTGCTACTGAGCTCTTGTCAGTGGTTGATAATCTTGAGCGAGCAATTGATGCCATCGATGAAGATGATGAATCGCAAAAATCAGTGGCTGAGGGACTAGAACTTACGCTCAAAAGTTTTTCCGAGGTATTAGCCAAATACAATGTGGAAGCCGTTGAGCCTCAAGGGCAGCCCTTTGATGCAGATTTACATCAGGCAGTAAGCACAGTGCCCAATAAGGATGTAGAGCCAAATACTGTTATAAATGTATTTCAAAAAGGTTACACCCTCAATGGTCGCTTGATTAGACCGGCCATGGTTGTGGTCTCGACCTCAGCCTAGCTAAAAACTTATTCCACTTACCCTTGAAATATTAAAAATAGTACCCACATTAAAGGTAAGTGATTAAAAATATTAAACCCCTGTTATTTACCCCTATATAACAGGCTTTAGAAAAAGTGATGGAGAAAAAGTAATGGGAAAGATTATTGGAATTGATTTGGGAACCACTAACTCATGCGTAGCTGTACTTGAGGGTGATGCCCCAAAAGTGATTGAGAACGCTGAGGGTGCCCGGACTACCCCATCGGTTATTGCCTACGCAGACGATGGTGAAATTTTAGCGGGTCAATCTGCCAAACGTCAGGCAGTGACAAACCCAGAAAATACAATTTACGCAGTAAAGCGTCTTATTGGCCGCCGTTTTGACGACAAAGTGGTGCAAAAAGACATTGCTATGGTGCCTTACAAAATTGTTAAAGCAGATAACGGTGATGCATGGGTAGAAGTGAAAGGCGAAAGCAAAGCCGCGCCACAGGTATCAGCTGAAATTCTTAAGAAAATGAAAAAGACGGCAGAAGATTATTTAGGTGAAACAATTTCTGAGGCGGTTATTACAGTGCCTGCCTACTTTAATGATTCACAACGCCAAGCGACCAAAGACGCCGGTCGAATCGCTGGCCTTGATGTAAAGCGTATTATTAATGAGCCAACAGCAGCGGCATTGGCCTATGGTATTGATAAAACCGAAGGCGATAGCGTTATTGCAGTCTACGATTTGGGTGGTGGTACCTTTGATATCTCAATTATTGAAATTGCCGATGTTGATGGTGAAAAACAATTTGAAGTATTGGCCACAAACGGCGATACATTCCTCGGTGGTGAAGACTTTGATTTACGCTTGATTGAATATTTGTCAGCAGAATTTAAAGCCGATAGTGGTGTTGATCTAGGCGGCGATCCGCTGGCAATGCAACGTCTTAAAGAAGCGGCTGAAAAAGCGAAAATTGAACTTTCATCTAGTTCACAGACTGAAGTTAATTTGCCTTATATTACTGCAGATGCCTCGGGTCCCAAGCATTTGGTGGTTAAGTTAACAAGAGCTAAGCTAGAGTCATTGGTTGAAAACTTAGTTGAGCGCTCTCTCGCGCCTCTCAAACTAGCACTTAAGGATGCGGGTAAATCAGCGTCTGAAATTGATGAAGTGATTCTTGTTGGTGGTCAAACACGTATGCCACTAGTACAAGATAAGGTAACTGAATTCTTTGGTAAAGAGCCGCGTAAAGATGTAAA
>DKNZ01000078.1:0-493 GCA_002469845.1 Cellvibrionales bacterium UBA7375
ATCACCTGAACCAGTATCGTCTGAACCCGTATCGCCTGAATCACTATCAGACCCAGATCCGGCATCACTTAAAACTACAACATTAGACACAGCAACTGCTTCATCCTGTGTTACTACATATAAAATGAATGAGCTAAAGGTATTAGCATTCTGTGAAGGCAGAACTACCGAATAAGTTGCCGATTCTGAACCTGTAACAGTCACTGTTTCAGTGTCAAATGCAGGATCGACATCTGGATGTGGCAATCTTTCAAAACGGAAATATACATCGACACTGCCCCCAGAAGGAACGGCACCCGTAAAGCTAATGCTCCCTGCTTCAGAGAAGCTTAAGGGATACATATCAGTATTCATATTTGCAAAACCAGCCCATGCTTGGGCGCCTGTTGGGAAGGTATAAGTATCACCCTCACCAATAATGGAATCACCAAAGGCTTCAGAAAATTGTGCAATTGCTGAAGCACCAGCAGTATCATCTGAACCCGTATCATCT
>DKNZ01000078.1:894-11793 GCA_002469845.1 Cellvibrionales bacterium UBA7375
GTATCATCTGAACCCGTATCATCTGATCCCGTATCACCTGACCCATCTGAACTATCAGAACCAAACATATCGGTACCTAGGCTACAGTACTCCGGATAATCTTCTAAGCTAAATTGATTATTTGCATTATCAGGGTCAGGAAACGACACTCTCTCAAGCTCAAAGTGCCACCAAAGATCTCCAGCCGCATAAATATTGAGCGATAAATCACAAAATGATGCAGTTTCTACATTATAAGTAATAATACTTGCTGGACCATCACTGGACGCATCACCACCATTGGTAACCTTGGGCAAGCCGATATGGGCACCCTCACCTAAAACCGAAAGAGAACCACTTTGCGGATTCCATATATATGAAAGCCCAGTTTCTAGCCCATCCCATGGGTAGTCTTCAAGAAGCGTTGGATCACCACAACTCTCTGACCCCGTTGGGCTAGCCCAACCCTCAAGCCAAGTATTGTTATCCATTTCCTGTGAAAACCCACCTCCGCCAGGCTGTAATGCATCATCCTTTCGGAATGTATAGGTATCATCAAACTGACAAGCTCTTCGACCTAATTCAAAGTCATCGACTCTCCAGTACTCAGTGTCACCTTCAACGGGACCAACACCCATTGCATTAATTTTATTAGCATTTTTCCAAACGCCCTCTATTGATTCAGGGAAGCATTCGCAAGATGTAACTTCAGAGTCACAAAATGTTAACTCAGAACCAATGGGTAGCTCAGCATCTGAACCGTTCATACCACTGGCATCTTTGTATTTTACAACAAGAGAGATATTACCTTCATTAACCAGGCCATCAACATTTGTAAGGGGATGCTCAAGAGACCAAGTATTGTGCTGGCCAGTCATTTGAAATTCATCATTATTGATAACAGCAACTGGCGTTAAAAGTGACTCATTAGCTTTTATATCAATTTTTAGTACATCGTCTTTAGCAATCGTTGGTTGATTGTTGCATTTGTTAATCGCAGTGTATTCTATTAATTCTGGGGGAATACCGTCAGCAGGACCAGTTCCAGAGCTATTGCTTCTTTCACTATTGCCACCACACGCGGTAAGCGCAAGAGACAAAAAAAGTGCTAGCATTGCACCAAAACGGCTGGATAGTGCAGTAAATGAATTTGACGTAGATTGCTGACGCATAACTCCCCCTAGATGAGTTTTTATAATTTTTCCAAGAAAAACGTGGATATATTCTTATTTCAACACACGATTTTGTGCGTCTTAAGCGTGTAGAACCAGTGTTATTCGTTGAATAGGCTTATATATGCGGTGAATCGGTTAAGGGGGAGCTATTATGAGAATTTACAGCGTTTGAGGGGTTTATTAGTGGGTCTTTTTTAGTAGAATTAGAGCATTTAAGATATCTTAGACCCACCCATGCAAATAGGGGATTGTGGCACAGTTTTAACCTGCTTCCATTCTTGCGGAGAATAGACCAACAAAGATAGAGCATGAATCGATAACTTAAGCTCTTCAGCAAGAATCTTATATATAGCCTGATGTCTTTTGACTGCTGACTCTTGATTAAAATAGTCAGCGCTAATAATGACCTTAAAATGGCTTTCAGAACCGGCTGGGACATTATGCGAGGCACTTTCATTGATTACCTCTAGATAATTAGGCGAAAAAGCTTTTTCAAGCTTTTCAGAAATTACCTTTTCAACGGGTCCCATTACATACCATTAACAAGATTAATCATTACACCAGCCGCTACCGCAGAACCAATAACACCGGCCACATTAGGCCCCATAGCGTGCATTAGTAAAAAGTTATGTGGGTTTGCTTCAAGACCGACCTTATTCGCCACACGAGCCGCCATAGGAACAGCAGATACACCAGCAGCACCAATCAGTGGGTTAACCTTATCTTTCGATAAGATATTCATCAATTTAGCCATTAGTACACCCGAAGCTGTACCAATACAAAAAGCGACGGCACCTAGGCCTAAAATACCCATGGTCTCTGCGTTTAAAAACTTATCAGCGCTCATTTTAGAGCCTACACCCAGACCTAAGAAGATAGTAACAATATTTATAAGGGCATTTTGTACTGTATCACTTAACCGGTTAACAACGCCGCATTCCTTCATCAAATTACCAAAGCAAAACATACCCAAAAGAGGTGCTGCAGCGGGCAATAACATGGCAACTAAAACAAGAAGAGTTAATGGAAAAACAACCCTCTCTGTTTTAGAGACTGGCCGCAGCTGAACCATAGTAATCTTGCGCTCAGATTCAGTAGTAAGCGCTTTCATAATCGGTGGCTGAATGATAGGTACCAGCGCCATATAAGAATATGCCGCAACAGCAATAGGGCCCAATAGATCCGGCGCCAACTTACTGGTTACAAATATAGCTGTAGGGCCGTCCGCACCACCAATAATACCAATAGAGGCGGCATCGCCAATGCTAAAATCTAAAATCCCATAGTAACTCATAGCAACCGCACCAAGTACCGTAGTAAAGATACCAACCTGTGCCGCCGCACCCAGCAAAAGAGTCTTAGGATTTGCCAGCAAGGGTCCAAAATCGGTCATTGCTCCCACACCCATAAAAATAAGCAAAGGAAATAGACCCGTTTCAATACCAGCATGGTAGATCATGTAAAGTAGGCCACCTACTTCAAGAAAATCTGTCCCAGGCATATTGGCCAATACCGTACCAAAGCCAATTGGCACCAGTAGCAACGGCTCAAAACCTCGACTGATTGCCAAATATAGAAGGCCAAAACCGACCAGCATCATAATAGCTTGACCACCAGCAACTTGAGCTAGACCAGAACTGGCCCACAAACTAATTAGATTATCCATGCTTTGATTCCTATGCCAAAGTCACTAGTACATCTCCGACAGAGCAACTATCCCCTGCATGTACTTTGACGTCCACAATAGTTCCATCAGAGGGAGCACTGACTGAGGTTTCCATCTTCATTGCCTCTAGGACAATAATACTTTCTCCCTCAGATACTCTCTGACCTGACTTAACCAAAACCTTTACCACATTACCTGCCAAAGGCGCCGCAACCGGCTCTCCACCCGACATAGGAACAGCATCAGACACGGATTCAGTTTGAACGCCAACAGACCCAATGCCACTGACATCACCACCGGCACTAACAGAGACAGTGTAAGATTTACCCTCAACCTCAACAGTATAGATTTCTTCGCCAGCATCATTAGTTGGAACCGCAGCTTTACCCGTAGGAACAGGCTCAAAGGCATCAGGTTTATTGCGATTTTGCAGAAACTTTAATCCCACCTGAGGAAACAAGGCATAGGTAAGTACATCATCAATTTGACCCTCATCGGATGTCAAATTAAACCCATGCTCTGATGAAAGACCCTCGAGTTCAACCGTAAGGGCCTCAAGTTCAGGTTCAATATTATCTGCCGGACGGCATGTTATGGGCTCTTCATTTTCTTCAAGAACCTCTGCCTGAAGATCCTTATTCACTGGTGCCGGAGTGGCGCCATATTCACCCTTTAATATACCCTGTGTTTCCTTAGAGATAGACTTATAACGCTCGCCAGTCAAAACATTCAGTACCGCCTGAGTACCAACTATTTGCGACGTTGGCGTAACCAAAGGAATAAAGCCTAAATCTTCACGCACGCGTGGTATTTCAGATAATACGTCATCCATTCTATCTTCGGCACCCTGCTGACGAAGCTGGGATTCCATATTGGTCAACATGCCTCCCGGCACTTGAGCCACTAAAATTCGTGAATCGACGCCACGCAATGAACCCTCAAATTGGGCGTATTTTTTGCGCACACCTCTGAAGTAAGCCGCTATTTCCTCAAGCTTACCTATATCCAAGCCAGTATCACGCTCGGAATCTTTAAAAACTGATACCACAGACTCAGTTGCAGAATGGCCATAAGTCATAGACATAGAAGAGATAGCCGTATCTACATTATCAATACCTGCCTCGACACACTTAGTGATAGTAGTTGTAGAAAGCCCCGTGGTTGCATGAGGATGTAACTGTAATGGAATATTAACCGCTTTCTTGATTTTGGTTACCAACTCATAACCAACATAGGGGTTTAAAAGACCCGCCATGTCTTTAATACAAATAGAGTCCGCACCAGCATCTTCCAACTGACGAGCAAGATCAACCCACAAATCAACAGTATGGACTGGGCTTAACGTATAAGAAATCGTCCCCTGCGCATGCTTACCAACTTGCTTAACTGCTCGCAGAGCAGTTTCCAAGTTGCGCATATCATTCATAGCGTCAAACACACGGAATACATCAATTCCATTAACCGCGGCACGCTCAACAAATTTTTCAACTACATCATCGGCATAGTGTCTGTAACCTAAAATATTCTGGCCACGAAAAAGCATTTGTTGGGGCGTATTAGGCATAGCCTTCTTAATTTCACGAATACGATCCCAAGGGTCCTCGCCAAGAAAGCGAATACAGGAATCAAACGTAGCACCGCCCCATGACTCCATAGACCAATAACCAATTTGATCAAGCTTTTCAGCGATGGGCAACATATCATCGATACGCATACGAGTTGCGAAAAGTGACTGGTGGGCGTCACGAAAAACTACTTCAGTTATACCAAGCGCAGACTTTGCAGAGGGCATAAATATGTCCTTTTACTTTTTAAACCTAAATTTAGAGCCGTTAGCAAGCATTAAAAATCTTGCTAGCTCCCACGATGCTGATCAATTGCAGCTTGAATTACCTTGACTATTCTTTTATCTACCAAGGTAGAATGTATTTGATGGGAGCTCACTTCTACATCAGCAGGCTCATCCGGAGAAAAACGCATAACCGTGCGAGACATCAAGGCGGTCAATCCTACCAATAAAGTCAGGAAGGTGAAAACTGTTCCCATGCCATACAACAGGAGATCTAAGCCTTGAGAAATAAGAGAAGCGTCCATCATTAGTCCGTATAATCTAATTTATTACAGCCAAAACTTAGAAAAGTAATGGCTTTAAAGCCGAAATGATAGCAATGTAGCTATTTTTTGCAAGTTTGGCTTTGCTTTATCCACACCAAAAACTACAATTCGCAACTATAAAACATAATCGCTAAACTCGATTGGAATATATGAGCCTAAAAAATACCTTAAATTCTCGCTTTAAAACGGCAATGCAGGCCTTAAATATACCTAGCGAGTGTACGCCATTGCTTAATATAAGTGGAAAGCCACAGTTTGGCGACTATCAGGCTAACGGCGCTATGGGTGCCGCAAAGTATCTAAAGACCAACCCAAGAGATTTGGCGCAAAAAATATTAGATCAGGTAGATTTATCTGGAATAGCAGAAAAAACTGAGATTGCTGGCCCAGGTTTCATCAATATCACATTAAAAAATGATTATATTGCCAACTGTCTAAAAGACTGTCTTGATAAACCCACTGTTCAATCTAACATTGTGGTTGTCGACTACTCTGCACCCAATTTAGCCAAAGAAATGCACGTGGGTCATTTGCGCTCAACTATAATAGGCGATGCAATAGCAAGAACTTTAGAATATCAAGGGCACCAGGTTATTCGACAAAATCATATGGGTGACTGGGGTACACAGTTTGGTATGCTGATTGCTGAACTTGAATTACAGTTAAGTCAGGGCGAACAAGCCGAACTGGCCTTAAGTGACCTTGAAGTTTTTTATCAGCAATCTAAAAAACATTTTGATGCCGATCCCGACTTTGCCGACACCGCCAGAGCCTACGTCGTGAAACTACAATCTGGTGACGCCAACTGCCTCAAACTATGGCAACAATTTATCGATGTTTCCGTAGCCCATAATTCAGAAATATACAAACAACTCAATGTGGGTTTAACCGCTGAACATATTAAGCCCGAAAGCGCCTACAACGACGATTTACAAATGATTGTAGAGGACCTAATTCAAAAACAGCTTGCCATAGAGTCCGATGGTGCAAAGGTTGTTTTTCTGAATGAACTAGCCGATAAAAATGGCGACCCCTCACCTATGATCGTACAAAAATCTGGCGGTGGATTTCTCTATGCCACTACAGATTTAGCAGCCTTAAAATACCGCGCCGACACACTTAATGTTGATCGAGTCTTATATTTTATCGATGCTCGTCAATCACTGCATATGAAACAAGTATTCGCCACTAGTCGAAAAGCAAACTATGTTTCAGATTCAGTCAGCCTAGAACACCATGCATTTGGCACCATGATGGGTAGCGACGGTAAACCTTTCAAAACCAGAACAGGCGGTACAGTTAAACTGGCTGACCTTCTTGTGGAAGCTGTTGAGCGCGCGGAAAAATTGGTCAGGGAAAAGAATTCCGACCTCAATGAGGAAGAAATAACAACTATTGCTCGCAAGGTAGGCATTGGCGCAGTTAAATACGCAGACCTCAGTAAAACGCGTACCAATGACTACATATTTGACTGGAATTCAATGCTATCCTTTGAGGGTAATACAGCACCCTACTTACAGTATGCATATACTCGTATTTACAGTATTTTTCGCAAGGCCGATATACAGCTTGAAGATTTTTCTGCCAAGCTAATCATTGCACAAACTCAGGAAAAACAGCTTGCGTTAAAACTACTTCAGTTTAATGAGGTTATTAATCAAGTCGCAATCGACTGCTACCCTCATAGTCTTTGCAACTATCTCTTTGAGCTATCAAGCCTGTTTATGACATTCTACGAGCACTGTCCTATTTTAAAATCGGATATAGCACCAGAGATCGAACAAAGTAGACTTCAACTATGTGCCTATAGCGCTTCTATTTTAGATAAGGGCTTAGATTTGCTAGGTATTGAAACAATGGAAAAAATGTAGCAATGTCGGGTTAAGCAATTTTAAAACTTGTAAGAAAAACCAATACCAATCATTGGTAAGTACGATAGTTTTTTATCACTCTTTAAATTTAACTCCTCCTTTTTTGCATTTCTTTTAGCCCTAGCGCATTTAAGTTGAGATACATATTTAGTGCAATTTGCAGAAAATTCAATATCGAAATTTATCGCATAATAAAAGCCAATATCACCGCTTATTGAAAAGCCTTTCTCCCTATCGAAACCAGTAGACCAACCAAAACCAAAATAGGGAGAAATACCATCGGTAAGCTGAAGCATTAATTCTGTGGACTCAATTACCTTATCAAAATATACCCTATCATTTATGATAAATTTACCATCACCAAAATTAACCACATCAAGTATTATTTTGTTATCCGTAATGCCTAGGGTAAATCGAATATCTCCTTGCCAAGGATGATAATCAATATTGACGATTGACTAAGCTCAATATTTGCAGATTGGCTAAAAATAATATCGTTTAAGGAGGGTATTTCAGCGACTTTAGCATTGTCATTATCTCTTGATTCAAACTGGCTAAACCCAAGTCGCGCATTAAAATTATCACTAAATTTATGCCCAACCTCTAGGGTCAAGCCAAGAGATCTAACCCCAATGCCAAGCTCAAAGCCCATTGCTTACATAGGGCTTAAACTCAATAAAAACAAGATCAAATAAAGAGATGCTTTTTTTAGAGAAACTAAATTTATAGCAAATATATGTAAGAGAGTTAAGTCCATAGTAAGCGCCTCTTTAATTAACTTAGCTTACTTAAAGTATAGACTTAGAACTTTAGCTTTTTAAAAAAATATACTTATATGAATGGGTGCGAAAATATTAAATTACAAAGAAAGAAGCGGGATATTTTTTTCAACAGTATTGGATTTATCAATCGTATCGCGCTGTAGATTTAGGTCGACAAAATTAAACAAATCTGTATCGGCTAATTGTGAAGGTGAGATGTTTTTAACAGCATTAAAAATAGTATCTATACGGCCAGGATACTGGCGCTCCCAAGACTGAAGCATATCCTTTACAACCTGACGCTGTAAGCCATCTTGAGAGCCACAAAGATTACAGGGAATAATAGGGTATTCACGCAATTCAGCCAATGCCTGCAAATCAGATTCTTTACAATAGGCCAGTGGTCGGATAACCATATTTTTTTTATCATCAGCCAATAATTTAGGCGGCATAGCTTTTAATTTACCCTGATAAAACATATTTAAAAATAATGTTTCGACAATATCGTCACGATGATGCCCCAAAGCCAATTTAGTCGCGCCAATTTTCTGCGCAAAACCGTAGAGTGTCCCACGGCGTAATCGAGAACAGAGACCACAAAAAGTCTTATCCTCCGGAACTTTACTAGCAACAATACTATAAGTATCCTTCTCTAGAATATGATACTCAATATCAAGAGCATCTAAATATTTTGGCAACACCTCGGTCGGGAAACCGGGCTGTTTTTGATCCAAATTAACCGCCACTAACTCAAAATCGATAGGTGCACTGCGCTGTAAATTCATCAGAATTTCCAACATGCCATAGGAATCTTTTCCGCCTGACAAACAGACCATCACCCGATCGCCCTGCTCAATCATATTGTAATCAGCAATAGCGTTACCCACATTGCGGCGCAAGCGCTTTTGCAACTTATTCGCTTCTAGTTGATTTTTCTTACTGAGCATTTGATATCTCATAATTTTAGATGGGCGCCATTGTAGTGCCAAAGAGATTATCCACCAACCAAAAAGCAAAAATAAAGCAGATAATTTGCTACAATCACTTTGTGCGTAGAGCTTAGCATTGTGCGATTTAAACAGAACAAAGGAATATTTACCTGGTGACAATCAAAAACAATCAATCAGAAATTATTCGTAAGGATCAGCAATTTGTCTGGCATCCCTACTCGTCTCTGACTGACCCTATTCCTGCCTATGAGGTTGTCTCTGCAGAAGGCGTCTATATACAGCTAGCCGATGGTAAACATCTTATTGATGGCATGTCATCATGGTGGTGCGCTATTCATGGGTATAATCATCCAATATTAAATGCTGCAGCAAAGGATCAAATCGACCGTATGAGTCATGTAATGTTTGGCGGCATTACCCATGCTCCTGCAGTATCTCTATGCGAAAAATTAGTCGATATCACGCCGCAAGGGCTTAATAAAGTATTCCTCTCGGATTCCGGATCAGTCAGTGTTGAAGTGGCCATAAAAATGGCCTTTCAATATTGGATATCACAGGGGCAACCAGAAAAAAATAAATTGCTCAGTCTCAAAGGCGGATACCATGGCGATACATTTGCCGCCATGTCCGTTACCGATCCAGTCAATGGTATGCATCATATTTTTGATCAGGTGCTTCCTCAGCATTATTTTGCGCCAAAGCCCGAAATAGGCTTTAACCAAGCGTGGAACAACACCGATATAGCAGAATTTAAAGCTATTTTAGCGACTAATCATCAACAGATTGCTGCGGTTATTCTTGAACCTATTGTTCAAGGAGCCGGCGGCATGAATTTTTACTCGCCCGAGTATTTAAAGCAGGTACGTAAGCTTTGCACTCAATACAATGTGCTTCTAATCGCAGATGAAATTGCCACCGGATTTGGTCGAACAGGTAAACTTTTTGCCTGTGAATGGGCGGGTATTTGTCCTGATATTATGTGCCTAGGCAAATCCCTTACTGGCGGCTATATGACGCTAGCCGCAACTCTTTGTAACAACGAAGTTAGTCGAGGTATCTGCGATGGGGAAGCAGGTTGTTTTATGCATGGCCCAACCTTTATGGGTAATCCTCTCGCCTGCTCAGTGGCTAATGCCAGCATTGATTTGCTTCTCAGCCAGGACTGGTATGCCAATATCGACCGAATAGAATCAGTACTACAACAACATATTCAAGCTTTTAGTGATTTAGATACTGTAGCTGAAACCAGAGTTTTAGGGGCCATTGGTGTAATAGAAATGAAAGACCCGGTCAATCTAGCTGAGATTCAGCGTCAATTTGTCGAACAGGGAATATGGGTCAGACCCTTTGGCAAGCTAGTTTATGTTATGCCACCTTTTGTTATAACAAATCCAGATCTTGAGCTACTAATGAAAGGGATTTATAAGATATTATCAATGTGAAGGTTTGTTTTAACCTAGAGTTTTGATCGCCATGGCACAATAAAACTGGTACTTCTTATATAATTTTTTAATCCGGGCGACGAGAAGAAATTTCGTCTTCCACCTCCTGACCGGCCTTGAATGTCACCATTAAATAAGTAATAAAAATGGGTGAGATAATGGCCAAAATATTGCCTGTTGGAAGCGCAAATATGCCCCAAGACCACCAAATAATACATTCAGCAAAGTAATTTGGATGCCGGCTGTATCTCCAAAGCCCTTTCTCAAAAGTACCGCTAACTCTTTCTAAATTGCGGCTGTAAGAATGTAGCTGATAATCAGCCACAGCTTGTATAATAAAGCCTAAAGAGAATAAACCTATTGCTGAATTGTGAACCCAAGACCACTCAACATCGCCGCGAGCTATGTCAAATAACACAATGGCAAAAATCAAACTGGCTATCCATGCCGTTATGGCATGACCAAAAAATATTTTAGGTAAACTTTTGCGATAAAACGATGACGACAGCTCAATCCGCATTAATCTATATTGACGCTGTTCAGGACGGTAATAATCTCTAATCAACAAAAATAATGCCATACGCAATGCCCATAAGGACACCATAACTACTAGAGCCAAACTGAGCCCACCCTGAGCACCAGAAAATTTTAAAAAGATAAGCGCACATACCAGAACCATAACAGGCCAAAGTGGTGCCACAATACTGACTTCGTCCGCCCAAAGACTTTAAAACCAACCTATAAGTGCCATAAGAATCACCGCGACTAGACAGAGTCCTATAGAAAAAAGTATCGTATTTAGCTCAAAAATCATTTCTTAAAATCCCTGCTAGAGTATTGTTCATGATTATTTATGGCGCGGTAAAACAGAAAAATTGAAAATATAACCCCAAGCAATTTAAAAAGAATCAACGAATTAGGGACAAAGACAAGAGAGATC
>DKNZ01000078.1:12138-14890 GCA_002469845.1 Cellvibrionales bacterium UBA7375
TGTTACGAAAGGAAAGAGAAACTAGATTATAAAAAATATTTAACTGCGCTTACCGCGATGTTGGTGCTGCTGGCTGGTGCGCTGTCTAGAAGCAGAACTCTTCTTAAATAAAATATAAGTAGCACCCAGACCGCCATGTTGTTTTTGTGCCGAATGAAAAGCAAGAACAGACTCAATTTGAGGAAGCCAATGATTAACACAGCTCTTTAATTTGGCCGGCTCCTCTCGCCCCAACCCCTTGCCATGCGTAATTATGGCACATCGAACGCCCTGCTTTGCACAATCCTTGATAAACCCCCATACCGCTTGCCGAGACTGATCAACGGTTTTTCCATGCAAATCAAGTGCAGATTGGATTTCATATTTACCCTGACGCAGATTTTTAAACACCCCATGCTGAACCCCAGCACGAGCGAATGTTAGAGTATCGAAAGGATCAAGCAGCTTAATTTCGTCACCTGTAGCCAATTCATTACTATATTGGGACTCCTCTCGTTGAGCGGCTTTCCTGCGCTCAATCATACCTGGTGTTTGCGTTTGAACCTGTTCAGTTCTATAAGCCCCCTTACCGGATAATGGAACAACATCCTCTCCCAGCATTGATTCAAATAAGTCATTGTCGGAAACAGAATTATTTAATATTTTTTCAGATGCCATTACTCTGCCCTAAGATACCTAATCAATGCTAAAATTGTGTCATGTGAATCATGAAGATGCCAATGCATATTTCACCAAACAAGAAGATAGCTGTCCATTATATCCTGATAGGTGATAAGTGAAATATCATGTACATATTACGACAAGGGGCAGTCATCAGTTTATATTTTTACCCTAGGAATCAGAGTTGTACTTACGCAAAAATTTATGACTGATCTAAGCTTAATTCAATTCTCCCTTATTGCTCTAATCTTTGCATGGAGTGGCTTTGTCCGCTCTGGAATCGGATTTGGCGGAGCGTTATTCACACTTCCCTTTTTGCTCCTTGTACATGATGATCCGCTAATATTTTTACCTATTATATCAATTCATCTATTGTTCTTTGCCAGCACTACTCTGTTTAATGACCAGTATCTAAGTCAAAAAAAACAGAACAATAAAATCAAAACCGAGGTTAATTGGTGGTTTATACGCTACAGCATGGCAATTATGATAATTCCCAAAATTGCTGGTGTTATAGGACTTTTAATACTCCCCGTCGATCTAGTTAATCTGATTATTTTCTCATTGATCGGGGCCTACGCCTTAACCTACATATTTGATAAGCCCATGCGCAGTCAAAGTCGTGTAATGGATATTGTGTTTTTAGTAATAGGTGGCTATATCAGCGGTACATCCCTAGTTGGAGGGCCATTAATTATTGCAGTGGCTATGCGCCATATTGCCTCCAACCAGTTCAGATCTACCTTATTTGTGATTTGGTTTATTTTGGTAGGGATTAAAATGATTGGTTTTAGTCTAGCAAATGTAGATTTACAATTTTCTAACGCACTGTTTTTGCTGCCCTTTGCCGCAGTTGGACATGTTATTGGTCTTAAAACCCACCAATGGTTACTACAAAGAGATAATCGTAGTTTTTATCGCAATATTGGATGGATATTACTTATCACTAGCCTAGTGGGTGTTATGCAAGCTATTTAGAATGATTAAAGTAATCAGCAGGCATACTCATTACAGAACCAACATTAGAAGAAATTGTTTTAGCATGAACCTTAGATTGAGGTAGATAGCGCTCAAAGAAAAATTCTGCAGTATGTAATTTATCCTTAAAAAACTGTAAATCGCCCTCACCAGAAGCCAGTTTAGTTTCAGCTTTAGCCGCCATCATTATCCACATATAACACATAAAGGCATAACCAGAGAACATTAAAAAATCAACGGACCCCGCACCAATCGCATCGCGATCTTTTTTAGCTTGCAAGCCCATTCGAAAGGCTAAATAACGCCATTTAAATGCCATTCGCACTGTTTTCCACGCATATTTTCTCATGGTTTTTGAAGTTTTTGTGGACAACAATAAAGGCAATGCAAACGCATTCATTTCCGAAGTGAATACTTTTAGCTGGGCGAACTTATCCATCAATGTTTTACGACCAATCAGATCAAGGGCCTGAATACCTGTGGTTCCCTCATATATTGTAGCAATACGACTGTCACGAAGGATCTGCTCCATTCCCCACTCTTTAATATATCCATGGCCACCAAATACCTGAACACCATAGTTGGCAGCTAGGACACCTTGTTCAGTGATAAATCCTTTTAAAATAGGTGTACAAAATCCGAGGCGTTCTTCACCCTGTTTCTTTTGCCCTGAGTCTTTAGCCGCAGAATACAAATCAGCAAACTGACTGGCATAACAAATCATCGCTCTACTACCCTCGGCAATCACTCGTTGCGTTAAAAGCATTCGCCGAACATCCGGATGACAAATGATAGGATCAGCTGGCCCATCAGGATTTTTAACCCCTGAAATTGAGCGCATAGCTAAGCGTTCGATGGCATAGGCTGCTGCTCCCTGATAAGAACGTTCTGCTGCTGCCGTGCCCTGACTCGCAGTACCAATGCGAGCAACATTCATGTAAGTAAACATAGCACTTAGACCGGAATGGGGATCACCGATCAAATAACCCGTGGCATCATCAAAATTTAATACCGTAGTGGCGTTACCATGAATACCCATTTTATGCTCGATAGATCCACAATGGACACCATTGCGATCACCGACAGAGCCGTCGGCAGCAGGCAGAAATTTGGG
>DKNZ01000055.1 GCA_002469845.1 Cellvibrionales bacterium UBA7375
CCAGCGGAAGAAGCGCCAGCAGAAAAACCCAAGGCTAAAGCAAAGCCAAAAGCCAAAGCTAAGGTAAAGCCTAAAGAAGATTGATTTGTTGATTAAGTCATTCTGAAGAATCAAAAAGCCTCCAGTTATGCTGGGGGCTTTTTTTGTGTTGACTCAATCCGCTTTGATTGCAACACTTATGAATTAAATATCAAGGCATCTAATGATTAGAATAATAGGAATAGATCCAGGGTCGCGACGCACCGGTTACGGTATTGTCGATATGTCTGGAGCCACTACAAACTACGTTACTAGTGGAATTATTCGCCTGCCAGAAGGAACATTGCCAGAGCGACTTCAATTAATCTTTGATGGCCTTAGCCAATTAATCGAAGAATATAAACCTGTGGTTATGGGCATTGAAGATGTATTTTTTGCTCGAGATCCAAGGGCGGCGCTAAAATTAGGTCAGGCTAGGGGAGCGGCTATTTTGGCCGGCACCAATGCCAAACTAGCGGTATCAGAATACTCACCTCGAAGCGTGAAGCAGGCGGTAGTGGGAACCGGCGCGGCAGACAAAAAGCAGGTTCAAATGATGGTTACCTCACTACTTAAGCTTCCCAGTGAACCCTCTGAAGATGCGGCTGATGGGTTAGCAGTGGCAATCTGCCATGGACACAGCATGCGTAGCCAAAAGATAATGTCCGAGGCAGGAGTAAAAGGCTTTGCTCGCGGGCGATTGAAATAAATTAAAATAGAGTGAAAATTAGACGACTATGATTGGAAGACTTCAGGGTAAAGTTCTCAGTAAGCAAGCACCAGATTTATTATTGGATGTTCAGGGGGTGGGCTATGAATTACTCGTGCCTTTAAATACATTTTTTGATATACCTGAAATAGGCGAAATGGTGACTCTTCATACTCATTTTGTGGTTCGAGAAGATGCCCAGCAGCTCTATGGTTTTAGTCAGCTGGAAGAGCGTTTATTATTTAGGCATCTAATCAAGGTTAACGGCGTAGGGCCAAAGATGGCCTTAGCCATCCTCTCAGGTATGTCGGCAAAAGAGTTTTCACGCTGTGTTCAAAAAGATGAAGTAACAACACTGGTTAAGATACCAGGTGTAGGTAAAAAAACCGCCGAGAGATTACTCATAGAAATGCGCGATAAAATCACCAAAATTGTCGATGAAAGTTCAGAAGATATAGTAGAGCAGGTAACCCAAGATATTAATCTAGAAGCAGAAAGCGCATTGACTGCCCTAGGCTACAAACCGCAGGATGCAGCAAAGATGGTCAGTCGAGTTGCTGGAGAGCATATTACTGATGCCGAACAGTTAATTCGGGCGGCTTTAAAATCCATGGTATAAAAAATACTATAAAAAGCCTGATCTACAGTCATTTCACTAGTGTAAATTTCCCCTTAGGCATGTATCCTTAACTATAGACTTGAGACAGTGACCTATGATTGAACCAGATCGACTAATTTCAGCCGCAGGATCTCCCACAGAGGAGCGTTTTGATCGCGCCCTAAGGCCCGTCACCTTGGTTGACTATGTGGGTCAACCGGTGGTTAAAGAGCAATTGCAAATTTTTATTGAGGCGGCCCGCAAGCGCAATGAACCCCTAGATCACTGCTTAGTTTTTGGCCCGCCAGGGCTTGGTAAAACAACCCTTGCGCACATTATTGCCAATGAGATGGAAGTAGATCTTAAAACTACCTCAGGGCCAGTGCTTGAAAAAGCCGGAGATCTCGCCGCATTGCTGACCAATTTAGAAGAAGGCGATGTATTGTTTATTGATGAAATTCATCGGTTAAGCGCAGTGGTAGAAGAAATACTTTATCCGGCTCTTGAAGATTACCAGCTTGATATTGTGATAGGTGAGGGTCCTGCAGCAAGATCAATCAAACTAGATTTACCACCATTTACTCTGGTTGGCGCAACCACCAGAGCGGGACTATTAACCTCGCCCCTAAGAGATAGGTTTGGTATTGTCCAGCGTTTAGAGTTTTATTCTGTTGATGATCTGGCAAAAATTGTAGCTCGCGCAGGGGCGATATTAGATGTACCAATTGATGCAGCTGGCGCCAAAGAAATAGCCTGTCGTTCAAGGGGCACGCCTCGAATTGCCAATCGGCTGTTAAGACGAGTAAGAGACTATGCCGAAGTAAAAGCAGATGGCAAAGTAACCATTGAAATAGCCGATGCCGCACTTAATATGCTCAACGTGGATAAAAACGGTTTTGATCATTTAGACCGCCGTCTGCTGTTGACCCTAATGGAAAAATTTGACGGTGGCCCTGCCGGTGTGGACAGTCTAGCCGCAGCTATTAGTGAAGAGCGTGGAACCATTGAGGATGTTCTTGAACCCTACCTTATTCAGCAGGGGTTTTTAATGCGTACCTCAAGGGGTCGTATAGCCACTCGAATGGCCTATGAGCATTTTGGCCTAGCTAGCCCTAAGCATCTTCAAGAACAGTTGGATGGTCTTAGTGACTAAAAACACCCAAGTATTTAGTCATCAAGCCAGAGTCTATGTTGAAGATACGGATGCAGGTGGCATTGTGTTTTATGCCAACTACCTCAAATATATGGAGCGGGCACGAACTGAATTTTTACGCAGTCTCGGCTACCATAAACCCGCATTATTTGATGGCATGCAGTTTGTAGTGCGCAGTGTCGAGTTGGTTTATCAAAAGCCAGCTGTTTTGGATGATATTCTCGATATATCTGCCAATTTAACTAAATTATCCAAGGTAAGTTTTGAAATGCAGCAAAATATTTTCAGAGATGGGGATCTTTTGGTGGAAGCGAAGGTCAAAATTGCCTGTATAAGTAATGATGTAAAGCGGCCACTGGCTATGCCAGAGGAAATTCATCAAACCTTAAAAAAATATGTTTGCTAAACCGGAGCTAAATAGTGAGTGAAGAAAATCTATCAATAGTGTCGTTAATTCTTAATGCCAGCCTACTTGTGCAGTTGGTTATGGCCATATTGTTAATCGCCTCAGTAATTTCATGGGTTATGATTGTTCAACGTGGCATCTATTTACGCAATGCTCAAAGCGACTATAAAAACTTCGAAGATACTTTTTGGTCGGGTGTTGATCTCAATAATCTCTATCGAGATATTTCTCAGCAAGCACAAGAAAACGGTGGTGGACAGGGTATTGAGAATGTCTTTCGTGCCGGTTTTCGAGAATTTACGCGCCTGACTCAAGGTGATGGTGCAGATCCAGATGCAGTGATGGAAGGAACAGATCGAGCCATGCGCGTTGCGCTATCAAGAGAAGAAGAAAAGCTCAGTGCCAACCTGCCTTTTCTAGCCAGCGTTGCATCAGTCAGTCCCTATATTGGCTTATTTGGTACCGTATGGGGAATTATGAATTCATTCCGTGGCCTTGCCATGGTTCAGCAAGCGACACTAGCCACAGTAGCCCCGGGTATATCAGAAGCACTTATTGCCACCGCTATGGGCTTATTTGCCGCCATACCAGCGGTATTAGCTTACAACCGATATGCCGCAAAAGTTGAAACAATTAATGCCAGCTATGAAACTTTTGCTGAAGAATTTTCCAGTATTTTGCATCGACAGGTACATTCCAATTAAGAGTTGAGAGAGAAGCACAGGGTGAAAAATAAACGAACTAAACGCAAGCTAGTCGCTGAAATTAATGTAGTTCCCTACATTGACGTCACTTTGGTTTTGCTTGTAGTGTTTATGATTACGGCACCACTTTTGATGCAGGGAGTTAAGGTTGATTTGCCCGTGGCTAACTCTGCCCCAATGGACAAGCAAAAACAAGAACCCCTTATCGTATCGATAAAATCAGATGGAACCTATTGGATCGATGAAAATGGTACCAATATAGCCAATAGTTTGTCATATATAAAAGATAAAGTTGCCAAGGTTTTAAGGCAAAA
>DKNZ01000026.1 GCA_002469845.1 Cellvibrionales bacterium UBA7375
CAGAATTAGCACCATCGGCGGCAATTAAAAGCTGGGCCGATAGCTTAATGTTGTTATCTAAGGTTAATATTATGCCGTCGTTTTGTACGTCATAATGGGCTATATTCGCTGGACAAAATAACTCAATATTAGGTTGTTGCTGAACATGCTCTATTAGCGTGGAAACCAAGACTGAGTTTTCAATAATATGTCCAAGATTGGGCTGTTGAACCTGTTGGCTATTAAAGGTGATTCTTCCTGTACCCTCAGCATCCCACACATTCATGGCGCTGTAGGCACAAGCGCGCTTATCGGCAATGTGATGCCAAACACCTATTTTCTCAAAAATTAATCGGGTTTTTTCGGTAATTGCCGCGACTCTTGGGTCAACTGTGTTGGCTTGAAATACTGGCGGTAACTGGGATTCAATCAGCGCAATTTTTAGCTGTTGATTAGACCCCTTGGCTGTTTTGGTTATCTTAGCTAAAAGACTGGCCGCGGCTGAACCAATAGCGCCGCCGCCAACGATAACAATATCAAAATCACGCTGATCAACCATGATCGGCTCCTGACTGCCCAGTGCCCATGCCAAAATGAGCAAATTGATTGCGCATTGTGGGTACTAAATCCATCATTAATAATCCAGAATTTCGCCCCAAGGCCACCATAGACGACGATAGGCCAAACAATTTAGTTAGGTTATCGGTAAATAAAAGGGTATTACTTTGATCCTGAGTCCGCTTGGTCTGATAACTTAGTAGTGGCTCCAGCTCGCCAATATCAGCATGCTCAGGTTGATCGCCCAGACACTGGGCAAGGCATTCTATATCGCGCAGGGAAAGGTTAAACCCTTGGCCTGCCACAGGATGCAAACTATGGGCTGCATTGCCAACAACCACTAATCGGCGGCGAACCTGCTCTTCACTGGTTGATAATGCTAGAGGATAAACCACCCTTTCACCCACTGCTGTAAATTGACCTAGTCGATGACCAAAGCGTAACTGTAGTTGGTTTAGAAAATCTTCATCATCAGACGCCATTAGCGTATCGGCCTGCTGAGAAGGTTGCGTCCAAACTAGGGCACATCGGTGAGCATTTTTATAGTCCGTCAGCGGCAACATTGCCATGGGCCCCTGATCGGTAAAACGCTCATAAGCTATTTTTTGGTGGGGTTGCTCTAGGCTGATATTGGCGATAATGGCACTGTGTTTATAGGCTTTTTTATGCTGGTGAATACCCAACATTTTTGCGCAGGCTGAATTTGCGCCATCGGCTACCACTAGTAGTCGACTATTAATCAATTGTTTGTTCCCATCATTCTCTATCTCTAGGGCCATTGACTCCGACTTGGGATTGATGGATTGAATCGTTGTATCACTCTTTAAGCTAATATCTGAATCTATTGCCTGCTGAATTAAAACCGATCCTAACCAACTGTTTTCAACCACATAACCTAAAGCATCAACCCCCGCTTCGTTGGCCTCAAGACGGGTTAGCCCAAAATGGCCGCGATCACTAACATGGATCGTTGAAATAGCTTGAGCATATTGCTCAATTTTTGACCATATACCCATCTTTTGAAATATACAGCGACTGCTCCAGGAGAGCGCTGTCGATCTAGCATCAAAACTAGAAATGTAGTCAGAATTATCTATATCCTTGATGGTTTGGGACTCAATAACTAGCACTTTCCATCGTTGCTGTTTAGCCAGTAGTAGGGCCAAACTAATACCCACCATGCCGCCGCCAACAATGGTGATATCGAATTTATTATTGGTGTCGGACTGGCTCATGCCATTAAACTCTCTATTTGATCGCGCTGCTTTGGCACGACTGCGATCCTGTTTTCTCCCATCATCGACATAAGGTCTTTACATCTGGCGGCATACTCTGTTTTTGAAATCATAGCTAATAAGGCTGGTTATTAGCTTTAATGAATCGTGGGTTCAGGCTTGGCTTTTTCCATAGGGTCTAAATCAGAAAAAATCAGCTGCACTGCAATACGAATATATTCAACGAGCTCAATATAGTCCTTTTCGCCCTCTTCCTCGTTCTCCTCTTGAGCATCAAAATCAGTGGAAATTTGACCAATTGCAGCAATATCCTGTAGCGCCTCTTTAGCGTCTTCAGATACCTCAAATTCAGCACCCATGCCCTCGCCCAATCCCGAGAGATAATTACAACACCAATCACCTACTGATATTAGTCGCTCAGGAATAGGTAATTCATCGTCAGGAAGTAGTGGTTGAAATAGAAAGCTAATATCCTGTAGATCGCTTAATGTTGACTCATAAAATGTCTCAAGAGCACTAAATGCCGCTTTGGCCGCTTCACCCTCTAAACCAAGCCACTCGGCAGAGCTCTTAACTAGATCTTCCATTTGCACTGTACCACAGCTGAGTCGGCCACAAAGAAAACCGTGAAACCCCGAAGGACTAGCTTTGATTTTTAACTCATAAAAAAGATCTTCTAACTGCTCAAATGTCACTGTGTCACCTCATAAATATTTGCATTATCTTAGCATTTTTAAGTTAATATTGCCTAAGATATGCACCTAAAATTCAAAGTCTGTAATTGACCCGACTGGCTGCAATGCCTATAGTAAGACTTTCTATCAAAACTGCTAGAGATTTAAGTTTACATAATGAGTGATACAGAAGAATTTGAACAAAAACTCGATCAGCTGATCGCCACATGCCAACAGCTAAAGCGTGAAAATGCATCATTGCGTGAACGCGAGGTGGGTCTTGTGGGGGAGCGGGGAACACTCCTCGAGCAAAATGAAATGGCGCGCAAAAAAATCAAAGATATGATTGATCGCCTGAGCAGCTTAAGTGCGGAGTAATTACGATGTCCAATGTTTCGCTAAAAATTTATATTCTCGATAAAGAGTATCAGGTTAACTGCCCGCCAGAGGATCGCGAGGCCCTTGAGCGGTCTGCGCAGCTTTTAAACGAAAAAATGGAAGAAATACGGGGTGGCTCACAGATTATTGGCCTTGAACGCATTGCCGTTATGGCAGCACTAAACCTGGCCCATGATCTTATCCAAACTGAGCAATCTGCCGAGCAAAACTCCTTCGCATCAGACGTTTTACAAACTATGAATTCTAAGATTGATTC
>DKNZ01000010.1 GCA_002469845.1 Cellvibrionales bacterium UBA7375
ACGACTTATTGTGTCGGCATGGAATCCGAAAGATATTCCAGTAATGGCTAAGTCGGGCTTGCCACCCTGCCATAGCTTATTTCAGTTTTATGTTTCAGAGGACAAGCTTTCTTGTCAGCTTTATCAAAGAAGTGCCGATGTGTTTTTGGGGGTGCCGTTTAATATTGCCTCATATGCGGCTTTAACGATGATGGTAGCTCAGGTAACCGGTTTGGAGTTGGGTGATTTTGTCCATAGTTTTGGCGATGCACATTTATACACAAATCATAAAGATCAGATTGAGCAGCAGCTAAGCAGAGAAACACTGCCCTTGCCTAAATTAAAGATAAACCCTGAAATAAATAATATTTTTGATTTTGTCTATGAAGACTTTGAACTTCAAGGCTATGAATCTCACAGCGCTATTTCAGCGCCGGTAGCGGTTTAGGAGTATGTAATGAAAATTGCCCTCATTGTGGCCGTTAGCCAAAACAACGTTATTGGACGCGATAACCAGCTTCCTTGGCATTTGCCAGAAGACCTCCAGTATTTTAAATCTATGACTATGGGCAAGCCGATATTAATGGGTAGAAAAACCTTTGAATCGATTGGCAGGCCGCTGCCTGGGCGCGTCAATATTGTAATTACCAGAGACCCTGATTGGACTGCTGAGGGCGTAGAGATAGTCAATACTATTGATGACGCAATGGCGGCTGGTGCTGTGGCATGCAAGGCGTCAAATAGTGATGAAATTATGATTATAGGTGGCGCGCAAATATATCGAGACTGTTTACCCCTTGCTGATGTACTTTATTTAACAAAGGTTGAAGCTGAGATTGAAGGCGATGCATTCTTTCCAGATATTGATTTAGATCAATGGCAAGCAGTTTTAGAAAAAAGCCCAAAAACAGTTGATAAGTATGCCTATCGTTTTGTAATTCTTAAAAGAACAAAAAAACAGGCTTAAAAAGACTAAATTTTTACTACATAGTTGTGGTAGTATTGCGCGATTATTGTGACTGGGTGTTCTTCGGGGGCCTGTTGCATAGATTCTTAGGTATAGGCTGTTAGTAAGCCCACCTAAGATGCTAAGTGCTTATCGGGGCATTTAAATTTCCGATAAGATAGAAATAAGTAACCAATCTGATAGACCCAAATTGAGGGAACTATGAAAAAGCAATCACTGAAAGCATTGGCTCCAATGGCCATTTTTGCTATCGCTGTCAGCGCAATGGCTGAAGAGCCGGAAGCATTAGTAGAGCGTACGGCAGAGGTTAGCGAAATTTTAAATGCTGGCGCTGAAAAGGTTCAGGCTGCCAAAAAATCTCAAATTAAAGTTGATCGCATTGCAGATCAGACCGATGGTTTGCTTCAAGAATTCAAGCAAGTCAACAAGCAAATTGAATCATTGAGAGTTTATAACTCACAGCTAGAGCGTCAAATTGTCAGCCAAAAGCAAATGATGGTTGAGCTTGAAGAGTCTATTGAAAACGCAACAGTCATCGAGCGAGGCATTTCACCACTTATGGCTAATATGCTTAATGCTCTTGAAGACTTTGTGAATCTCGATATGCCATTTAAGAAAGAGCGTCGCCAACAGGCTGTTGCTGATTTATATGTTAATTTGGATAGCGCCAAGTTTTCAGCCGCGGAAAAATTCCGTCAGGTTCTTGAGGTTTATGATATTGAATCCGATTACAGCCTCTCAATGGAATCCTACACTGATCAGATTGATGTTGATGGAGATGGTTCTCTGGTAGAGGTTCAAATGCTTAGAGTTGGCCGAGTTGCATTAGCCTACCAAAGCAAGGACAAATCTAAGGTGGGTGTTTGGGATAAAACAACCAATAGTTGGCAGCAGCTGGGTTCAGGTTATCGCCGCCCAGTGGATCAAGCGATTCGTATTGCTGTGAAACTTGCACCACAGGATGTTATTGAAATTCCGATTACAGCGCCGGAGGCAGCACAATGAAAATTAAAATGACAAATATTTTTGTAGCATTTTTTGCTGTAATTGCTATGTCTTCGCCAGTAGTTGCAAGCGAAGCCAAAAGCCTTGTAGAACTGCTGGATATGATTGAATCAGCAAAAATTTCAGAAACGGCTGAATATCGTCAGCGCGAAGCTGATTTTCTTAATGATCAGCGCAAGCAATCTCAGCTTTTAAAAGGCGCGAAAAATACTAAAGCGGCCGAAGAGCGTCGCTCAGACCGTCTTGAGCAAATTATTCGTGATAATGACATCATATTAGCGGCACTGCGCGAGCAGCGTGACAAGCGACTGGGCTCGCTAAAAGAATTGTTTGGCCATTTGACGGGAACGGCGGGTGACTTAAGAGCTAAGATTGATCAATCAATAGTCAGCACACAAATTAAGGGTCGCACAGAATTTTTAGATGATCTAATCGACAAAATGAGTAGTGACACCAAGTTGCCTTCTATCGAAGATATTGAAAAACTTTGGTATGAGCAGCAGCGTGAAATGGTTGAAAGTGGTCGTGTAGTCAAATTCAACCGCACAGTAATTTTGGCTAATGGTGAGCCGGCTGAGATGGAAGTTGTTCGCGTAGGTTCGTATAACCTGCTTGCGGATGGTATGTACCTTGAGTACAACCCAGAATCTGGTTTGGTGTCTGAATTAACCCGTCAGCCTTCAGGATTTAGTGGTGGTGCAGAAGATCTTCAAGAAGCGACTTCAGGGTTTACCAAAGTGGGTCTGGATCCAACCGGTCCATTTGGCGGCGGATTATTAGCTGCACTGATTAACGCGCCTACATTAATTGAGCGCTGGCACTTTGGTGGTATTGTTGGTTATGTTATTACTGCGGTGTTTGTGTTTGCTATCTTCTTAGCTATATGGCGATTTGTTGTGCTATTCGGCATGTCAGGCGCAGTAAAAAGTCAGTTAGCTACTAAGTCTGCAGATACCGGTAATCCTCTGGGTAGAGTACTTAAGGTTGCTGGGGATAATCCAGGACTAGATGCTGAATCGCTAGAGCTCAAGCTGCACGAGGCGGTGCTTAAAGAGAGACCAGCAATTGAATCAGGTTTGAATTTGCTGAAAATTATAGCCATGGTAGCGCCATTATTGGGGCTGCTAGGTACCGTAACCGGTATGATTATCACCTTCCAGATGATTACTTTATTTGGTGCTGGAGATCCTAAGGCGATGGCCGGCGGTATTTCTCAGGCGCTTATAACTACTGTTTTAGGTCTAGTGGTTGCTATACCTACGGTGCTTTTACATACGCTGGTTAACGCCAAAGCCCAAGGCATTCTGCATATTCTTGAAGAGCAGAGCGCGGGTATTGTTGCGGGTTCTCTAGAGGACAAATAAGCATGTTTTTTGTTGATACCTGGGCAGAACTCGGAAAATTTATGGATTCAGGCGGCATGGTCCTTTGGGCCATTGTTGTCCTGCTGTTCGTGATGTGGACGCTGATATTCGAGCGACTGTGGTATCTGCGATCTGTTGTAGGTAATGATGTGCAGATTGCACTTGTAGAGTGGGAATCTAGAAGCGAAAGAAAATCAAAAACAGCTCGTCAGATTAGAGAAAAGCTTATCTCTGAGGTCAGTGTAAAAATTGATGACAACATCATGATGATCAAAACTCTTGTAGCTATAGCCCCTCTGTTTGGTTTGTTAGGTACGGTTACAGGTATGATTGTTGTGTTTGATGTTATGGCCTTTACCGGCGGTGGCGATGCAAAAGCTATGGCTGGCGGAGTGTCACAAGCTACAGTGCCAACTATGTCTGGCATGGTGGCGGCGCTTTCGGGCGTTTTTGGCTTGACCTATGTTGAGCGAGAAGCGGAGCGAGAAAAGCATTTACTGGAAGATCATCTGACAATGGATCACTAGTGGGTTGGAGTGCCCTTGGCCTCACCCTATGAGAGAAAAATATGCGCGACAGAACAAGTAAACTACAGGAGCAAGGACAGGCCATTGATTTAACGCCTATGCTCGACGTGGTATTTATTATGTTGATTTTCTTTATTGTTACCGCTTCGTTTATCAAGTTACCGGGCGTTGAGGTAAATAAAGTGGATACCACAACATCTGACCCCTATAAAAAAGTGGGCATCTTAGTTGCTGTAAGTGACAATAATGAGTTTTGGATTGATAAAAAAAGAGTTGAAATAACAGCGCTTAAAATCAATTTAACTCGCTTATTTAATGAGAACCCAAAGGGCGGCATGGTTATCCAGGCCGATAATGATTCTGATATTGAAACAGTAGCAAAAATTGCTGATATTGCACGGGAGATTGGTATTTCTCCTGTGGCTGTTTCTGTAGAAAACGACTGAGTTTATAGTATGACGGGTTATAGAGTAGGGGTTTCAGCAATTTTAGGGGTACTAGTTACTCTGTCCTTAGTATTTGTTATGTTTAAGTTGATTGACTCAGGAAATAAGGATATGGATGAGCAGCCTGCTTATAAAATTCCTGATTTTCTTCACGTTGAGCGCGATCGAACTGAAAATACCAAGATGACTGAGGTAGATAAGCCGGATGAGCCGGAAAAAATGCCAGATATTCCCGAAGAGCAAATTGAATTTGAAGCCCCAGAAAACGTTGTGAATATGGCGGCGCCGAAAGCGGGCGGTAGCCTAAGCATTGGCAACTCTGGTTTTGCCCGAGATTCAGATTACATACCTGTCTATGTTCCTCAGCCACAGTATCCTCGAAGAGCTCAGACAAGAGGCAAAGAAGGTTATGCTGTAGTTCAAGTTATAATCACTACGGTAGGTGGCGTTCGCGATCCAGTGATGATCGAAGAATTTCCGGAGGGCTGGGGGTTTGGTCGTTCAGCAGTTAAAGCGGCTAAGAAACTAAAATACAATCCAAGA
>DKNZ01000041.1 GCA_002469845.1 Cellvibrionales bacterium UBA7375
GCGCCATAGGCGGTCATGGCCCATTTTCGCTCATCAGTGGCGTTTTCTGGCATGATAAGTGTGATTTTATAACCCAACATAGCTGAGGCCATAGCCAAGGCGATACCAGTATTGCCACTGGTGGCCTCTACCAATCGGTCACCGGGTTTGATATCGCCGCGCAATTCAGCTTGTTTAATCATATTTATCGCTGGGCGATCTTTGATACTACCGGCAGGGTTATCACCCTCGAGTTTAGCCAAAATAGTATTGGAGGTTTTTCCCGGTATGCGCTGTAATCTCACCAAGCGGCTATTGCCAACTGTTTGATCAATTGTCGGGTATTGCATAGTCTTGCCTCGATAATAATTTGATATCAATTTTTTACTATTGTGCCCTAAATTGCTTCAATCTACCCCTACTAAAAGTTATAACTAATAAAATTTTCTTATAAACAGATTTTGTTGTTCAAAGGTTTTAATTTATATAGGGTTTAAACAATAGCCACATAGGCTATGGCATAGTTTTTTTCATCTGATAGACTCAATAAAACATTAGTTCCATCTAGCTGATTTAATCGCTCAGCAGCATTGTCCTGTAATTCTACCTGAGGTGCACCCTCTGCATTATTTGAAATAATCATATGCTGAAAGCTAATACCGCGACCAATACCTGTACCCAATGCCTTGGCAATGGCCTCTTTGGCGGCAAAGCGTTTAGCTAAAAAAGATACTGAATGACCACGGGCTTGATACTCTGAGATTTCGCTTTGCGTAAGAATACGTTGCACAAATTTATCGCCCTGACGCTCAATCGCATCGGCAATTCGCTGAATATCTATAATATCTGTCCCTATAGCTATGGTCATTTTTTTGCTCTTTTATTGGCTGTTTAAAAGGTGTTGGCGATATAGTTCACGGCTATTTAGCGCTTTGCCATCCAAGTAAAAATCAATGACCTGACGGGTTAGCTGCTTGGCTGTTCTTTGCACTGACTGTTGCTCAAATTCACCCCTATTAAGGGCTATAATATCAGCTCCCGATATAGCATGACGATCATCTGTTGCCTGATTTTGAAGTAATTTAAGCCCTTGATCGGGTATATAATAATACAAACATTCCGATGAGACTGCCTCTCCTGTTTCAGCCTCTGTATCTAAGACTAAGCCATAGCCTAACTCTTCGAGCAACTGCATCTCAAAATGCCTTAGAACAGATTGATCTACTTCTGAGGTGGACAACTGTGTCATCAATTGCTGGTAAGAACCATATAGCGATTGATGAGGGTCATTTTGATGCAATATTTTATACAGTAATTCATTGATATAAAGACCGACAAATAGTGATTCTTGCTTTAAAAAAACAGGCGCCTGAACAGGGTCTGCTTGAATCAGTGTTTTTAACTCACCGCGCCCCTGCCATTGAAAATGGTGTTCGGTATAGGGAAACAGTGTTTTGGCTATGCCTTTTTTATTGGGCTTGCGAAAGCCCTTTGCAACACAGCGAACTCTGCCATAATCACGGGTAAAAACATCGACTAATAAACTGGTTTCGCGATAGGGAAAAGTGTGAAGAATAAATCCGGGTTCTGACTCAACTCGCATGGCGCTTTACTCGTCTGTATAGCCCAAGCTGCGAAGTGCTCGCTCGTCATCAGACCAGCCACTTCGAACCTTAACCCAGGTTTTAAGCATTACTTTAGCGTCTAATAATGACTCCATATCAGCACGCGCCTGCTGACCTATTTTTTTAAGCCGTTCACCACTTGTGCCAATAATAATTTTCTTTTGCCCTTCGCGCTCGACCAAAATAAGCGCGCTAATATGGGTAACTTTCTTTTCAACGCGAAACTCTTCAATTTCTACGGTGACCTGATAGGGTAATTCTGCACCTAACTGGCGAGTAATTTTTTCACGCACAATTTCAGCGGCTAAAAATCGTTCGCTGCGATTGGTAATCTGATCATCAGGAAATACATGGGTATTCTCTGGTATATAGGTATTAATTTTACTTTCGAGAGCATCAATGTTGGTTTTGCGTAGGGCTGAAAGGGGTATAAATTCCTCAGCCTCTATCTTGCCTCTTAAAAATTCCATGTGGGGCAAAATAGCCTCTTTGTCTTCAATCATATCCACTTTGTTTATAGCGACTAAAACCGGCGCCGGTGATTGACTTAACTGCCGTGCTACATACTCATCCGCTTCACTCCACTCAAATCTATCTAAAACAAATACCACCACGTCAACATCAGCGATTACACTGGCAGCGGAGCGATTCATAACACGGTTAATGGCACGATCCTGATTGGTGTGAATACCGGGCGTATCTACAAAAATCGTCTGATAATTTTCTTCTGTTTTAATGCCTAATAATGTGTGCCTTGTGGTCTGGGGCTTGCGCGAGGTAATACATAGCTTTTGGCCCAATAAATGATTGAGCAGCGTGGATTTTCCGACATTGGGTCGGCCAACAATAGCGACATAGCCACAAAATTGTTTAGTATCAGTCAAAGGTCTATCTCTAGGGTAGCTAAAAACTTCTCAGCCACCATCTGTTCTGCTTTACGTCTACTACTCGCGGTAGCTGTAAACTCTCGGTCTAATAAATTTATTTTACAGCTTACAGTAAATAAACGGCTATGGGCTTCGCCCCCTGTTTCAACCACTCTGTACTGCGGTAGTGCATGACCGCGCTGTTGCAAAAATTCTTGCAGTGAGGTTTTGGCATCTTTGGCAGGTTTTGTCTCATCGGCAATGCTTAATAGGTGTTTAAACCAGCTGAGAATACATCGACGAGATTCATCTAAATTAGAGTCTAAATAAATTGCCCCAATAAGGGCTTCAACCGTATCGCCAAGAATAGATTCACGACGGTGGCCACCACTTTTCATCTCACCCTGACCCAATAATAATTCAGAACCTAAATCTAGACTTTTTGCCACCTCTGCCAGTGATTCAGCACGGACTATTTGAGAACGCATGCGGCTGAGATCACCCTCCCGCGAATCAGCAAATTTTTGGTATAAAATATCACTAACTATAAGGCTTAATATTGAATCCCCAAGAAATTCGAGACGCTCATTATTTTTGGCGCCACAGCTGCGGTGAGAAAGTGCTAATACAAGTAACTCTGGATCGCGAAATTTATAACCTATTCGCTGTTGAAGCTGTTTAATACCTAAATCAGCGCTCATAAGAGGGGGCTATTAATCATTGAATTTTACCTGCGCGCTCAAAGCTTGGTAGGCTGGTAAAGCTATCCCAAAACATCCATCGAGCAAACGCTTTACCGACAATTCGGTTTTCGGGGACGGGACCCCATACTCTACTGTCACTGGAGTTATCCCTATTATCACCCATCATAAAATAATGACCAGCAGGAACTGTGGTAGAGAAGTTAAGGCTTAATCGCGTAGGCAAGTTGCGGCGCTGCATTAGATGTTCAGTGCTGCCCAAATCTTCCGTCATCACTACAGACCTCGGTGCCGCGGGCTCAGCCATATAAGCCTTTTGCGCCATTTTTTCGCCATTAATAAATAATTGGCCTTTAATTAAATTAACCTTATCGCCAGGCAAGCCAATCACCCGTTTAATAAAGTATCGATCCTGGTGTGGCGGATAAAAAACCATAACATCGCCACGCTCAGGTAGGGATACATCAATTATTTTGTTATGAAGAACAGGCAATCTCAAGCCATAAATCCATTTATTTACCAGAATATAATCACCAACCTTTAATGTTGGCACCATTGATTTGGAGGGGATTTGAAATGGCTCGGCAATAAATGAGCGCAAAACCAATACAAAAAAAAGTACAGGGGCTAAAGAGGCAAAAAAACCAATTAAGGAGTCTTCATCAGCACGAATTGACTTATTCATAAGCCAACACAGGCCACAGATAAAAAATATGACTGTCAGAATTAACTCAAAATTGAAATCCAAAATCAGATTCTCCGTTTGCTTTGACTATTATGTCTTAAGCACTGCAAGGAAGGCATCCTGTGGAATCTCCACTCGCCCTACTTGCTTCATGCGTTTTTTACCGGCTTTTTGTTTTTCTAGCAATTTTTTCTTTCTTGTAACATCACCACCATAACACTTAGCCGTTACGTTTTTGCGCAGTGCTTTAACCGTGGTTCGTGCCACAACACTACCCCCAACTGCCGCCTGAATCGCTACATCAAACATCTGTCGAGGAATTAATTCTTTCATTTTATCCGCCAGATTACGGCCTTTTTGCACCGCATGATCACGATGGATAATTGCCGCCAATGCGTCGACTTTATCGCCATTAATTAAGATATCAAGCTTAACTAGTGAAGCTATTTGAAACCGTGTAAAACTGTAATCCAGAGAAGCGAAACCACGACTCACTGACTTCAGACGGTCAAAAAAGTCCATGACCACTTCACTCATAGGCAAATCATAACTTATAGATACCTGACCACCGATAAATTGCATATCTTTTTGTACTCCGCGTTTTTCAACACAGAGCGCAATCACATTGCCCACATAGTCTTTAGGTACCAGTATATTGGCCTCGCAGATTGGCTCGCGCATTTCATCAATCGCTGCCGGATCTGGCAAATTAGATGGATTAGAGATATACAGGGTCTCAGCCTTATTGGTAACAATTTCATAAACCACCGTAGGCGCGGTAGTAATAAGATCAAGATCATATTCCCGCTCTAGACGCTCCTGAATAATCTCCATATGCAGCATACCCAAAAAGCCGCAACGAAAACCAAAGCCAAGAGCATCAGAGCTCTCGGGCTCATAAAATAGCGATGCATCATTGACTGCTAACTTGGCCAATGCCTCGCGAAAATCTTCAAAATCATCAGAATCAACGGGGAACATACCCGCATAGACCTGTGGCTTAACTTTCTGAAATCCTGGTAATGCCTCAGCTTCAGCACTACTCATATGAGTGATAGTATCGCCTACAGGTGCACCCAAGATATCTTTGATACCGGCAACCATAAAGCCAACTTCACCCGCTTTGAGTACA
>DKNZ01000054.1:0-2166 GCA_002469845.1 Cellvibrionales bacterium UBA7375
TTTGGATTGAGAGGAGACTCTCTGGTTGATGCGGCGGTTGCCAATGGAGCGTCTCGCTCAACGGCAACTGAGATTGAGGCTTACATTATTAGCCTTATGCCTTAATCAGCACTGTTATGTAGGTACTCTGAATTTTGAGAACCTACTACAAACAAAAAAATGGCCGCATCTGCGGCCATTTTTTTTACTGTTAAATGACTTATAAATGGTTCTAATTGAATTAATCGAACACAATTATCTTTAAATAATTTCAAAAACAATTATTATGCACCAACTTAGAATTATAACTAACGAAAAATATTCTAAAGACTATTCAAACCATTAAGTCGTATAACAATTATGATCATTATTTATCCAACTAGATGAAATAGCTGATGGACACTATAAAGTTTGAACTTCATGATATGGCCACTATGATGACGGCAATATTATGCTTCCTGTTTGCCACTATGATTGTGGTAAGTGGCAAGTTTCGCCCCGTCAGTGCCTTTTTGTTAGCCGGCTTCTTTTTATCCCAATCATTTATTTCTGTTCACGAGCTAGTTTTATATGGTGATCAATTTAGGTACACAGTGCTTAATAACTCACCTAATTGGTTCTTTATTGGCAGTCTAGGTTACGCCATAAATGGACCCTTACTATACCTTTATGTTGTTTCTATTATTCGACCTGATTTTAGTTTGAGTGTTAGGCATCGATGGTATTTATTGCCATTAGCTATTTATTTTATATTTTTTATTGGAATATTTTACAGTCAAGAATATTGGGTCAAACACCAAATAATTGAGCTTTATCTTTTTGATTTAGATTGGCAGTTTGTCACCATGGACACTCTGATCAAATCGTCTCGATTTATTTATCTAGTTATGTCGATTTATCTGATTAATAAATATCGAGAGCAGCTTAAAGACTTGCGATCAAATATTGAAAATATAGACTTAACCTGGTTAAAAATATTGGTTACAGGCTTTGTATTGGTATCCCTAGTGGGTGTTGTTTTAGCCCTTTCCAAAGTAATCAATTTATTCTATCCAGTTGAAATTTCTCTACAGATTTTCTTAGGTTTAACTACCTATTATTTAGATCTTATATTGGTTTGTTTTTTGTTATTTTTTAGTGCGGTTAATATTTCATCGGTCGAGAAGGTGAAGGACCAGCCGAATAATTCATACCATGATTACGAGGCCGATGCAGAATATGTAGACCGGATAAAGAAATTTATGGCGGATGAAAAACCCTATCTTAAATCAACTATTACCTTGGATGCTTTATCTGAGCTTATGGACGTGCCGGCCAGAGAGTTGACTGCTATTTTGAACGGCCACTTTAAGATGAACTTTTATGAATTTATTAACAACTATCGTGTTGAAGATGCGAAGGAAATTCTGTCTGCCGACGAAAATCAAGAAAAGTCGATTGCAGACGTATTGTTAATGGTTGGGTTTAACAGCAAGTCAGTTTTTAATACTTTTTTCAAAAAAAATGTTGGCTTAACGCCAACGGATTTTCGAAACCAACGCTTTAAAAAAAATAACTAGCCTATAGTGCGAGTTGATCTACTCGAACCTCAAATTATGGTTTCATTTTTACGTTCAATTATTATAGGTGTTTGAGGGTGTCAATTGATGCTTTGAAAGCCTTACCTTAACTTGCTTTATTGAAGTCGACTTTCAGCGCAATTGAATTATAAAAAACTAAGAAAGGCGTACCAATGAATAAAATCAAACTATATCTACTATCACTGGCTGTATTGGCATCTTTTTCAAGTTATTCCCAAGCAACATCTTGGGATCTCGATGGCAATGATAATGTCGATGCATTAACTGATGGACTATTGTTGTTAAGACATGGCTTTGATCTAAGAGGGGAAGGATTAACAGAGGGTGCCGTAGCGTCAGACTCATCCCTTACCCCGAGTCAGATTGAGGCAAGAATAGTCAGTGCTTATACAATCGCTGATATAGATCAAAGCGGTGAGGTAGATGCTCTTACAGATGGCCTATTATTACTGAGATACTTATTTGATCTAAGAGGAGAAAGTTTAATAGTAGGTGCAGTTGCCAATCATGGGTCCAGAACAACATCTGATGCTATTGAACAATATATTGTTGACCATATGACCTCGAGCGATGATGGTTCAGATAATTCAGGCGATACAGGCTCAGG
>DKNZ01000054.1:2521-2904 GCA_002469845.1 Cellvibrionales bacterium UBA7375
TCAGGTGATATAGGTGGCACAAATAGTGGTATAGCGGTTATCGATGAAGCATTTGGTGGTGCTACTTTTCAAGGCGAGATCTTTACTTTCCCAACAGGTGCTGAACCATGGGCCGGTTTTGCCAATATGAACCTCGACCTTTATCCATTTACCTTCTCGAATGGTGGTTCTCTATCCTTTAAGGGTTCTGTTCCCTCAGGCGGATCAGTCAATATTCGTTTCCGTTTTGAATATAATCCTCATCCAGATGTTGATCCTGCCTATGATACGCAAACAGTAACTGTCTCTGGTGCCGATGAAAATGACTACAGTGTTTCTATTCCATCACAGGGATCAAACACTTTTAGTAACTTGATTATGTATGTAGTAGATCGTGATGCTCC
>DKNZ01000054.1:3239-10730 GCA_002469845.1 Cellvibrionales bacterium UBA7375
ACAGTATCCAATGTACTGGTTACCACAACAGGTGATGCGGGTGGTTCTGCCGAGACAGGTATAGAGCCACCAACAGACTACAATGTGATTCCTTATGGCGCTGGTAGTATTGGCGATACCATATATACATCCAACCACCGCTGTAAGTCTGATTATGGTCAGTGGGTTGAAAATGCAGGCGTAATCTCGACTGAGCACGAGGTTCAAAAGCGAGGCTGTAATCAGTCAACTGGCATTCCGACAGGAAACATTACTAAGCTCTACCCACATTTAGCGGGACCTGCTGCAAATAAGCCAACCCAAACGCATAAATGGTGGGGCTCTGTATCATTCTTAGGTGAGATGACGGTAAATGATCCTAACGATGCCGCTTATATTACACCGGATCCTATATCTGCGAGAATTAATAATATGGGTGTTCGTATTGGCAGTATACCCTCTGGGATGCAGCTAATTCATGGTGGTCAGTATTATTACCCGATTCCTGGTCATGAATTTGAGGTTTTTGATGGCATTGCCGTTGGCAACTCTGCTTATTCAAACCTTGAAGCCTATACCAAAGATTACAGCGAAGGCTCGGTTACTGTAATCTGGAAGAGCGGAAGTACAGATGTTATGGAGGCTACTTTTTTACATGGATCTCCTTACGTTTATTTCAAGGCTTACACGGGAAGTATAGAGGTTCGAACTCTGCGACAAGATGGTGTAGGTGAAAAAGGGACATTCTCCACAGGTAGTAATATGCGGGGTATATGGACTAGTGTTGCAGGTAAAACGAATAATTATCTAATTGTTGGCGAGGGTTCAACGACATTTACCGATGTGTCCGCTAGCTCGGACCCAATGACTCAAGGTTCTATGCGAGTTAATAATGCGGCAAAAGAAATGACGTTAGTCTATCTTCCAAGTTTAAATGCCGGAAGTCCATCAAGCGCTATGATTAACTTCTTTGCCAGCAAGGCGCGTAACACGGTATCGGCATTGAATATTGAATATGAAGTTAATCGTTCAACCAATGAAATTACGGTTAGCCATCGTTATGAAAATAGTCAGGGTGAGCTAGTTGATACCATAACTGGCATGCATCCGCTGCATTGGAAAAACAGCTCGCAGACTACCTCAAACTACAAAATTAGAAGTGCCCGAGGGATGTTAAAGTTTGCTGAAGTGGATCAATTTAACTATCAAATTCCCTATGTTGGTGTATTGCCAACTATGCCCACCATTGATGGTAGTTTTGATCAGGCAACACTTGAGAGCCTAGTTAGGGACTTTTCGAATACCAGCCCCGACTCGTGGAATACTTATACCGATACTTATTGGTCGGGCAAAAATTATGGCAAGGTAGCTGAACTGGCGGCTATTGCCCGCTCAGCAGGCATGCAAAGCGAAGCCAGCCAGCTAATTAATTGGTTGAAGGCAGAGTTATCTGATTGGTTTACTGCTGAAGCCGATGGTGCATTGAAGACCAAAAAATACTTTGTCTATGACAGTGATTGGAATACATTATTTGGTTTTGATGAAGCCTACGGTGCTCACCAAAGAATAGCAGATCATCATTTCCATTATGGCTATTTTGTCCGTGCAGCAGCAGAAATCTGTCGAGTTGATTCGGCTTGGTGTGGTCAAGATCAGTACGGTCCAATGATCGAGTTATTGATTCGTGACTATGCAGCAGATAAAGATGATCCGTTATTCCCGCATATGCGAAATTTCGATCCAGCTAATGGGTTCTCATGGGCAGATGGAAAAATGAATTTTATTCGCGGCAATAATAATGAGTCTACCTCAGAAGCGGCTACTGCCTATGGTGCAATTATTCTCTATGGTCTAGCGACAGGCAATAATGATTTGGTTGAAAAGGGAATGTACCTTCATGCCTCAACTGGTGCTGCCTATTGGGAGTATTGGAATAACCTTGATGGATACAATAACGTAAGTTCTGATGCTGACAACTTTATGCCAGGCTATACCCATTTAACCACCTCGATTATTTGGGGTGATGGCGTTGACTTTGCTACCTGGTTCAGTGGTGCCTATGCCCATATTTTGGGTATTCAGGGCTTACCATCTAGTCCGTTAATCTTCCATGTAGGTATACATCCAGAGTATATGGAGGACTACGTTGATTTAGGTCTGTCAGAGTCATCTAATGGCAAGCCATCAGGTTTAATTCCTGATCAATGGCGTGACCTGTGGTGGAACTTATGGGCTATGACTGATGCGGATGCAGCCATTGCGGATTACAACTCAGTATCAAGCTATGAGCCCGAACAAGGCGAGAGCAAGGCTCACACCTATCACTGGATAAATACTTTCAAGGCGCTGGGCCATCTTGCTATAGGAACAGGAGAGCTAACATCAGACCACCCTGCAGCTGTAGCCTTTGATAAGAATGGCCAGCGAACTTATGTGGTATACAACTTTACCGATCAAGCCATAACTGTCACCTATAGTGATGGTCACACAGTGAATGCTTCACCTCTTGGATTCACTATCGATTAATTCAGATTGGCACTTTTTTGATCGGAATAGCATAAGCGAGCAGTTTGTTCGCTTATGCTATTTTTTACTCTGTAAGAAATAAAAAATTAGGCTTTTGAGCTAGGTCGGCTAGCAACCTGATCAAACCAGCGCTGAAGATGACCGCACTCGCTAGGAATAGTTTTTTTAACCCAGCGAATAAAGCCCATAGTACAAAATGCGGTAATATCGGCAACTGAAAAATAATCGCCGACTAAAAATTGTTGGTCAGCAAAATGCTTATCCAAATCAGCAAATAAATTATCAATTCTTTTAAGGCCGCGTTCAGCTAACTCAGGTATCTGAGGATAGGCATGGGGGCCAGATATGGCCCGGTTCTTAAAATTGGGGCTAGAATTTCTAAAAGCTTCCCCGCCAGCAATAATGCCGTTCATTTGAATAAGATGATTTTGTGACTCCACCTCAGCGCGTTCTAAGGGCGTGCGACCATAGAGTGGTGTTTGGGGGAAGATATCCTCGAGATAGCGACAAATGGCATTGGTTTGGCTAATACATGAGCCGTCATCAAGAACCAAAGCCGGTACTTCACCCAGAGGATTAATTTTTCGGTAGGCATCAGAATGCTGCTCAAGTTTCATCAGATTAATTTGAACAGTCTCGATTTCTATGCCTTTTTCAGCCATAAAAATGCGAACACGTCTAGGATTTGGGGCCTGCTTATAATCGTATAGTTTCATTCAATCATCTCCATATGATTGATGTTACGTGGTGAATTTTAAATCCGATCCAATCTTTCCTGAATACGCTTTAAAATTTGTTGAGCATCAAGGCCCACCATTGCTAGTTGCTGTGCATGATTGGCATGATCAATAAATTCATCAGGCAGACCAAGCTGAAGAATTGGCATAACTACGGCTTGTTCGGCTAGGAATTCGCTGACAGCCGAACCTGCACCGCCCGCAATACTATTTTCTTCCACAGTGACCAATAAATCATGGCTCTTGGCTAAATTAAGGATCATCTCTTGATCTAATGGCTTAACAAAGCGCATATCGACCACTGTGGTATCCAGTTTTTCCGCAGCCTGTAATGCAGAATCGAGCAAAGTGCCAAAGTTCAGTATGGCTACTTTTGAGCCCTCGCGTTTTAACAGGCCTTTACCAATAGGTAATTCAGTCATGGTGTTATCAATAACAGCGCCGGTTCCAGTGCCTCTAGGATAACGAACCGCAGCCGGTCCTTGGTACTGATAGCCTGTATACAATAATTGGCGGGTTTCGTTTTCATCCGAAGGCGCCATAATCAACATATTAGGAATACAACGCAGGTAGCTAAGATCGAAAGCACCCGCATGAGTAGCACCATCTTCACCCACAAGACCAGCACGATCCATAGCAAACAAAACATCTAAATTCTGTATCGCCACATCATGGATTAATTGATCATAACCGCGCTGTAAGAATGTCGAATAAATTGCCACCACAGGCTTTAACCCTTCGCAGGCCATACCCGCAGCCAATGTAACCGCATGTTGCTCAGCAATTGCCACATCTGCATAGCGATCAGGGAATCGCTCGGCAAATTCCACCATACCCGAACCCTCACACATAGCAGGAGTAATGCCCACAAGTTTTGAATCCTGCTCTGCCATATCGCACAGCCAATCGCCAAACACTGTCTGATACTTAGGTAATTTAGGTTTAGGCGTTTCAGTTGGATCATCTTTTGGCTCAATTTTTGTCAGCGCATGATAGCCAACCGGGTCAGTTTCCGCAGGCCCAAAACCCTTGCCCTTATGGGTAATGGTATGCAATAAAACTGGGCCTTTGATTTCCTTAAGCTTTTTTAAGGTTTGAATAAGTAATGGCAAGTCATGGCCATCAATAGGGCCAATATAATTAAAACCAAGTTCCTCAAAAATCGTTGCAGGCGATACCATGCCTTTCATATATTCTTCAGTATGTTTTACAAAACTGGCCGCCTGGGGAATTACCTTCAGTGCTTTTTTACCGCTCTCACGAAGCTGATTATAAAATTTACTCGCCCATAATTTAGAGAAATAAGTCGAAAGGCCGCCCACATTATGAGAAATCGACATCTGGTTATCATTCAGCACTACCAATAAGTCATTATCCACATGGGCCGCATGGTTAATCGCCTCAAACGCCATACCCGCGGTCATAGCGCCATCGCCAATCACCGCCACAGTTCTACGTTCAATACCCAACTGATTGGATGCCATCGCCATGCCTAATGCCGCACTAATAGAAGTGCTAGAGTGGCCTACACCAAAACTGTCATACTCACTTTCAGAGCGCTTAGGAAAGCCAGAAGGACCATCTTTTTGACGCATTTTAGTCATTTGCTCGCGACGACCGGTAAGAATTTTATGGGGATAGGTTTGGTGACCCACATCCCATACCAAGCGATCATGGGGCGTGTTAAACACAGTGTGTAGGGCAATAGTCAGCTCAACAACACCCAGCCCAGCACCAAAGTGACCACCGCTTTTACCCACCGAATACAAAATAAAGGCACGCAACTCATCCGCCAGCGTGAGAAGCTGATCATGACTAAATTCTTTAAGCTGTGCAGTGCTATCCACTTGATCCAGCAAAGGCGTTGCAGGTCTTGTGTCAGGGATATCAGTAAAAATGATTGGCATATCAATTCGCAGTTAATTAATACAGGGTGTTTAGAGCAAGAAGTATACCACAGAGACAAAAATACCCATGCCCATTAAAAGGAACGATGGACAATAAATTTAGCCAGTGCTCGCAGGGGTTCAGCTTTATCATCAAAGGGTGAAAGTGCTTCAAGACTCTCTTGATAAAGACGCTCCGCTTCTGATTTCGCCTTTTCTATCCCCAAAATAGAGGTGTAAGTCGCCTTATTATTATGACTATCAGAGCCTTGGCTTTTGCCCAGTTGCTCGGTCGAACTTTCAACATCCAAAATATCGTCCTGAATTTGAAAGGCAAGGCCGATGGCTCGAGCATAGCTTCTAAGCGCATTAACCTGAGCCTCATCAGCTTGATTAGTTGCCATTGCACCCATAACTACACTAGCCTCAATTAATGCGCCGGTTTTATGGGTGTGCATATAGTTCAACTCTTCCACGCTCAGTTGGGTTTCAGTCGATTCTAGATCAACTGCTTGGCCAGTTACCATGCCGTTACAGCCTGCTAAATCAGACAAAATAGCAATAATCTCAAGATTAATAGATGCGGTTATACCGGTTAAATTAGTTAGCTGTTTAAATGCCAATGAGTGTAATCCGTCTCCCGCCAAAATGGCGGTAGCCTCATCAAATTGAATATGGCATGTGGGGACTCCCCGGCGCAGATCATCGTCGTCCATGGCGGGCAAATCATCATGAATTAAAGAATAAGCGTGAATCATTTCCACTGCAGCAGCAATTTTTACAGTGTTATCATCACTTGCAGAAATAGCCTCAGCCGCCGCAAAACACAATGCAGGACGCACGCGCTTACCGCCATTAAATACCGAATAGCGCATAGCTTGATACAGCTTAGAAGCAGGGCCAGTATCAGGTGGGATAATAAGCTCAAGTTGAGCATCCACCTGTTGGGTATAGGATTGTATTCGTTGATCGAATTCAGCCGTCATGGGGAATACTATTCTTGGTCTTCAAAAGGTTGGCTAACTAACTCATCACCCTGACGCATTAATACCTCAACTTTCTGTTCCGCAGACTTAAGTGCTGCCTGACAGTCGCGAGCCACTTTAATACCCTGTTCAAAGGATTTTAGTGATTCCTCAAGACTTAATTCACCGCTTTCAAGGGACTCAACCAAGCCCTCAAGAGAAGCCAGTTGCTGTTCAAAATCTACCGCTTTCTTTTCTTTCGACACAATTCACCACCAAGATCATTAAAATGTCACAACAGGGTGCCACACTAGCCCACAATGCCACATCGGTCAATTGTAACAGCGTATAATTGACAGCGGACAGTAGGCTGTTCACAATGGGCAAAGATTAAAAAGGGAGGTAATGGGTTCAACTACCTAAAACCACTAGTTAAAAATCCCAGTCGTCGATCAGATTTGCATCGACAGGGCAGATTACCCCTTAAAATAATCCCATACTATTCTCAAAGCCCTGTTGCTCGCGCAATGGGGCTTTTTCATTACAGTCAATTATCTTTAGTAGGAATAACCCGATATGCAAACTAGGATTCTAAGACTTAACCTTGCAGGACAGCCCATCGACTGGCTTCATTGGGAAGAGGCTGTCTGCCTCTATGCTCGGGATCTTGTCAGTTGGACCTTAGGAGATATAGTGCGCACAGTGCAGGGTGGCGTATCAAGATTGACCGGTGAAAGATCAAAGGTAGATCTACCCAGTATTATTGCCTGCGGTGGCGAGCAGATGGCGCGGCCACGTACCAATAGCCCCCTAAGTAACCCCACATTATTTGCTCGCGATGCTTTTCTATGCCTTTATTGCGCGAGGGAATTTCCCCCCGGAAAATTAACCAGAGATCATATTCATCCCACCTCAAGAGGCGGAAAGGACCGATGGGAAAATGTGGTGTCCTCCTGCCGTCGATGCAATCAACACAAAGCCGATAGAACACCAGAAGAAGCCAACATGCAGTTAATTGCACTGCCATTTAAACCCAATAATGCAGAATATTTAGCACTGTTAAATAGCCGCCGTATTCGCGGTGACCAAATGGAATTTTTGCGCGGACAGTTCTCAAAAAATAGCCGGTTACTCAAGCTTAATTAGAATAAAAGGCCCTGAAAAATAATAACCCCAATCAAGGCAGGGCAAACAAACTTCACATACACAGGCCATAGCTTCCAGAATAACGAATGTTCAATATCAGGGTTGCCCTGCATAAGTTCATTCAATATAGAATTTCGATAAAACACCCAGCCGGAAAATAAGCATATCAGCATACTAATTAAGGGTTGTGCCCATTCCGTAGTCAGGCTAATAACCGCATCAAATAGTGCGTCAAAATTTAAGCAGATAGCG
>DKNZ01000088.1 GCA_002469845.1 Cellvibrionales bacterium UBA7375
ATATATATATATAAGTTTATTGTTATTGTTATTAGCACCCCTTGTTTTTGTTGACTGCTTTTTTTTTCTCAATAATATCAATGATTTAGAGGAAATAAACAGACGGATAAGTGGTGGGTTAACAGCTTTTAATGGTTGCTTAAATGATGGGGGCCGATTGTTAGTTAATTACAGTAGGTAAAAAAAACCTGTATTAAAACATTTAAAACTGAGTATTTTTAGAGTTTAACCATAGGTTTTCTACAGCTTTTATCATTGAATGTAAAATACCTCCAAAAACAAAGCTTAAGTTTAACTCTTGCTTGTTTATACTGTTCACAGGCTGTTAATAAGCTCTGATTTGAAAATGATTGAAGAAGTTTATTGATATACAGTAATAATTTCTTTAGAATCTCGCGGCTCGGAAACATGTACACAACCCTATTTGGATTTTTAGGCCATGAAAAGAACATTTCAACCCAGTAATTTAAAACGCAAGCGCACACACGGCTTTAGATCACGTATGGCGACACGCGGCGGTCGCGCGGTTATTAATCGCCGTCGCGCTAAAGGTCGTAAGCGTCTAGCTGCTTGAGGTATTGGGCCCAGTGCCCATCTTCTCGTTTAAAAAGACTCAGCGCCTATTAAATGCCTCTGACTATAAGCAGGTGTTTGATCATAATAGGGTTAAGGTCGCAAATTCTTCCCTTCTTATTCTTGCCAAACCTGCCGATGGGACTTCTTCAAGGCTGGGTCTGGTTGTTGCAAAGAAAAACATTCCAACCGCGGTTCAGCGAAACCGTATCAAGCGTGTTGCACGTGAAACCTTCAGGAAAGCTCAGTTTAATAGACCTTTAGATATAGTTTTTTTAGCTAGGCAGGGCGCGGATTCCCAATCGGTGCAAAAGCTAACGGGAATTCTTGAAAAGTCTTGGGCTAAGCTGGATGAGCGTTGTAAGATGTTGTATCAAAATGCGTAGACTATTGATAGGTATTATTAAGGGATATCAATTCCTTTTAAGTCCTCTTATTGGGCAAAACTGTAGGTTTCACCCTACTTGCTCTCATTATGCGATTGAAGCAATAAATGAGCACGGTGTCTTGAAGGGGGGTTATCTTTCTGTGAGAAGAATTATAAAATGCCACCCTTTTAATGAAGGTGGGCATGATCCGGTTCCCACAAAGTGCGATAAACAACTAAACAGTAATAAAAATTGAGAGATCAAAGTATGAACTGGCAAAAAAACTTAATATTGGCGGCAATTGGTGTTGTTGTTTGGATGCTTGTGGTGCGCTGGAGTGGATTTCAGGCTCAATATGAGAGCCTACCGGTAGCTAATCAGCAGTCCCAGCCTGCGGTAGAGCAACTTTATACCCAAAGCACACCGGTTAATTCAACACTTCCGATATTAGTCGATGAACAACCTCGGTTAGAGCAGCTGTTGGTAGATAGTCAAAAAGTAGTCACCATTACCACAGATGTTCTCAAGGTGACCATAGATACTCTGGGTGGTGATGTGGTTGAAGCAAAGCTGCTAAATAACCTTGATAAAATGAAAGACGAGGGCGGCCAACCTATCTCTATTTTTACTCGTGCTAACGGTAATGAATTTATTGCAGAAAGTGGATTAATTGGCAAAAACGGTACTGATACTTCGGCGGGACGACCGATATTCTCAACCAGTGCCAGTAGTTATCTGTTGTCAGACGGCCAGCAAGCATTGGATGTGGATTTGGTTTACAACCAGGGTGGGGTTGAAATCATCAAACGCTTTGAATTTAAGCCTTCCGACTACCGTGTTGGCGTTCGATATATTGTTAGAAACCTTTCTCCAGAACCCTGGTCCGCCACATTCTTCGGCCAGTTTAGGCGCGATGCACACCAGCCAGAAACGGATTCTTCTGCAGGCATGAAGCCTTTCTTGGGTGCTGCTTTGCGCGAGCAAGATAAAAATTATTCTAAGTATGATTTTGATGATATTGAAGATCAGGCAGTAAAAACATCTATTCAAGGTGGCTGGCTGGCATTTGTTCAACATTATTTTGTGAGTGCTTGGGTGCCACCTGAAGATAACAAAAATCGTTATTCTCTAAGAAAGCTGCAAGGTAATGATATTTATCTTATGGCTGTTACTGGTGAGTCAATCAATGTGCCTTCAGGCTCCTCTCGGGAATACAAAGTGGATCTTTATGTGGGCCCTAAGGATCAAGCCGTTCTTAAAGATATAGCAGAATATTTGGATCTTACTATTGATTATGGTTTCTTGTGGATGCTTGCAAAGCCAATTTTTGTCGCGCTACAAATGATCCAAGGTTTTTTGGGTAACTGGGGTTGGTCAATTATTGTTTTGACCATCTTTATTAAGATATTGCTTTATCCCCTTTCTGCCGCAAGCCTTAAATCTATGGCTAAGATGCGCACATTACAGCCTGAAATGGCGAGAATTAAAGAGCTTTATGGCGATGATCGCCAGAAAGCCGGCCAGGAGCAAATGGCGTTATTTAAAAAGCACCGTGTAAATCCTCTTGGCGGCTGTTTTCCAATGTTATTACAAATGCCGGTATTTATTGCTCTTTACTGGGTTTTGTCTGAATCGGTTGAAATACGCCATTCGCCATGGATAATCTGGATTCAGGATCTCTCTGCAAAGGATCCCCTATTTATCTTGCCATTAATCATGGGTGCCAGTATGTTTTTGATGCAAAAACTGCAGCCGGCACCTACTGATCCCATGCAGGCTAAAGTTTTCCAGTTGATGCCTATCATGTTTACCTTCTTCTTCTTGATGTTCCCAGCAGGTTTAGTGTTGTACTGGACGGTAAATAACCTATTGAGTATTTTGCAGCAGTGGTTTGTTAATCGACAAATAGCCGGTGCTTCTAAATAAGAAAAAGCCTCTTAGGAGGCTTTTTTTTCGGGCATAATAAGCTTATGGAATCACAAAACTTACAAAATAATAGCGACACTATTGTTGCTATTGCTACAGCTCCCGGCAAGGGCGGCATAGGCGTCATTCGCCTTTCTGGCGCAGATTTATCTGTTTATATCACCGGCCTTTTGGGCACAGATATACCCCTAGTCCCTAGACAGGCACAGTACGCCTCTTTTTATGATGCTAAGAGCGTTGTTTTGGATCAAGGTTTGGCATTATCTTTTCCTGCGCCGAATTCATTTACTGGTGAGCATGTTCTAGAGCTTCATGGTCATGGTGGGCCTGTGGTATTGGACTCTATTGTAAACCGCTGTATAGAGCTGGGTGCTCGCCTTGCCCGTCCAGGTGAGTTCAGCGAGAGGGCTTTTTTAAATGATAAGCTCGACTTGGCCCAAGCTGAAGCGGTGGCAGACCTTATTGATGCCAGTTCATCCCAGGCGGCAAAGTCTGCTGTGCGTTCTCTTCAAGGAGAGTTTTCAGCTAAAATCAGAGATTTTGTTGAAAGAATGATAGCCATACGGGTTTTTGTTGAAGCAGCTATTGATTTCCCCGAAGAAGAAATTGATTTTCTGGCAGATAGCGCATTACGGGATAAGCTCTATTTACTAAGGTCTGATTTAAACTTGTTTTTAGGCACCGCTGAGCAGGGTGCTCTTTTGAGGGATGGAATAACACTGGTGTTGGCTGGAAAGCCTAATGCAGGAAAATCCAGCCTTTTAAATGCACTTTCTGGACAAGACGCGGCCATTGTGACGTCAGTAGCCGGCACCACTAGAGACGTACTTCGGGAAAAAATTAGCCTTAATGGCATACCCTTAAATATTATTGATACTGCAGGCCTTCGTACTACCGATGATTTGGTTGAGCAGGAAGGCGTTTCTAGAGCGTGGAAAGAAATTGAGAAGGCTGATGCTATTCTTTATGTAGTTGATGCTGTTGAGCAACAAGATCAAAGCCTTGAGCAGTTGTGGCCGGAATATTTCGATCGATTTCCCGGGGGCTGCCAAAATATCATTAGTATTTTCAACAAACAGGACTTATTTCCACAAACCCGTCCTAATTCTGATTATGGCGAAAAAGCCATTGGCGTTTCTGCTAAAACAGGGGATGGGCTAACGGGATTAAAACACTTAATTTTAGAGTCTGTTGGCTATCAAGACCAGGCTGAGGGTGTGTTTTCTGCTCGTCGTCGGCATCTTAGTGCAATAGGTAGTGCAACGGATCTTGTTTGTCACGGCATTGAGCAATTGGAGCTATCTAATGCTGGTGAGTTATTAGCTGAGGACTTACGCCAGGCACAGCGGCATCTATCTGAAATCACAGGAGAATTTACTTCAGATGATTTGCTGGGTGTTATATTTTCTTCCTTTTGCATTGGAAAGTGACTAGCTAAATCATTCTGGTCACCATAAGCTAATCCAGGGCTAAAATTATTTTATTGATACCGTACTTACCTGGTTAATCACTGGTTTTTTACTGTATATACACAGTTTATCCACAAATATTGGTTGTTTTTTGATCAGAATTTTTTTCTTCTCTGTTGATAATAAAAATCTTGAAATTATATAACGTGTTGATATATATGATTATTTATTTTTATGTGTTTTAGGGTGCATTTTTTAAGGTGTGGATAGTTTCTTTTACAGGGTATAGACTCTTTAAAAAGTGAGATACAAAAGTTCACTATAGAAAATTAACCTTTGGCTGTTGTCATGCTCTATTTATCAGCCACTATTAACGTCTTTATAAGGTATATATCATGGGGTTTGATGCACCCGAAATCGTTTGGTCTCAATGCCAAACACAACTTCAAAATGAGTTGCCTGAACAGCAATACAACACTTGGATTCGTCCCCTAAAACTCAAATATTTTGATGATAATAAAGATACCTTTAATGATCCGTCTAATGATGATGTTGTTGAATTGTTGGCACCAAACAGGTTTGTTGAGGACTGGGTCAAAAGTAAGTTTCTCAATCGTATTGAGGAGTTGTTCCACCAATTGAGCGGAAATGGTGTAGTTTTGGGAATTTCCGCCGCTCCGGCTAATGCTCCGCAATACAAACAGCAATCGGAATACAGCAGTCAGCCCATTGCTGATACAGTTCGCGCTGAAAAACCCGCAACCGCAATAACTTCAAGTAATATTGACGCTAACAACAGTATTGAGGCCCCTGCTATTCTTCGTTCGGCTGCCGAGAACAGCTTGAGGACTAATCTCAACAATGAATTTACCTTTAATAGTTTTGTTGAAGGCAAATCAAACCAGTTAGCATTTGCTGCAGCGCAGCAAGTGGCAGAAAACCCTGGCGGATCATATAACCCACTGTTTATTTACGGTGGCGTTGGGCTGGGTAAAACCCACTTAATGCACGCTGTTGGAAACGCCCTTAGAGCCAAAAAGCCTGATGCTAAGATTGTTTATTTGCATTCTGAACGGTTTGTGGCTGATATGGTTAAAGCGCTACAGCTTAAAGCTATTGATGAATTTAAGCGCTTTTATCGCTCTGTCGATGCATTATTAATTGATGATATTCAGTTTTTTTCGGGTAAAGAGCGCTCCCAAGAAGAGTTCTTTCATACTTATAATGCCCTTTTGGAGGGTGGCCAACAAATGATTCTTACCAGCGATCGTTATCCTAAAGAGATCGATGGCGTTGAAGAACGACTTAAGTCACGTTTTGGCTGGGGCTTGACGGTTGCTGTGGAGCCACCGGAGCTAGAAACAAGGGCGGCAATTCTAATTAATAAAGCAGAGCAGAGTGGCGTTCATTTATCTAAGGATGCAGCCTTCTTTATTGCACAGCGAATTCGCTCCAATGTACGTGAACTAGAAGGCGCTTTAAAGCGCGTTATGGCCCATTCACAGTTCACTAGACGGCCAATTGATATTGATCTAATTAGAGAATCTCTTAAAGACTTGCTGGCACTGCAGGATAAGTTGGTGACTGTTGATAATATTCAGCGCGTAGTAGCCGATTATTACCAGTTAAAGATGTCTGATTTGCTTTCAAGGCGCCGAAGCCGTTCTGTGGCAAGGCCTAGACAGGTTGCCATGTCTATTGCTAAAGAGCTTACCAATCACAGTCTTCCAGAGATTGGCGAAGCCTTTGGTGGCCGCGACCATACGACTGTTCTGCATGCCTGTAGAAAAGTTAAAGAACTCGAGGGTGCAGATAGAGAAGTTCAGCGCGATCTTAAAAATCTTTACAGAACACTTTCATCCTAATAGTTATAATAGAATAAACAATCTTTGCGGAGAAATAACATCATGAAATTCAGCCTTTCTCGAGAAGCGCTTCTCAATCCATTGCAATTAGTTGTAGGAGTAGTGGAGCGCAGGCAAACACTGCCGATTCTATCTAATGTGCTGTTAAGCTTAGAAGGTAACTTGCTCTCAATGACTGGAACTGACTTAGAAGTTGAAATTAAAGGTTCAACAGAGGTGGTTTCGTCTGGTGAGGCTGGTGAAGTGACTGTTTCTGCGCGAAAATTTCTTGATATTTGCCGCTCCCTGCCAGACGGAGCCCAAGTAGACTTCTCTAGCAGTGAGGGTAAGGCTCAGATTGTCAGTGGTCGCAGTCGGTTTTCTTTGGCCACTTTGCCTGCCAACGAATTCCCAAGTGTTGATGAAGGCGAACAAAATGTTGAATTTAGTGTTTCTGGCAGCATGATCAGGGGGCTTATTGACTCCACATCCTTTGCTATGGCGCAACAAGATGTTCGCTATTACTTAAACGGTATGCTTTGGGAGGTGACGCACAATCAATTGCGTGTTGTTGCCACAGATGGCCATCGCCTTGCGCTGTGTGATGGACCCTGTGAGGTGGCGGTAGGCGATAAGATATCTGCAATATTGCCTCGAAAGGGCATTATAGAGCTTTCTAGGCTATTGGCAGACGATGAAGCAAGAGTTTCTATTGGATCGAACCATATTAGGGTAACAGGTGCAGATTATTGCTTTACCTCAAAGCTAGTTGATGGCTCCTATCCAGATTATGACCGAGTAGTGCCAAAAGGCGGCAATAAGCTAGTTGTTGGCGACAGAGAGCAGCTGAAACAAGCATTTGGGCGCACAGCGATTCTTTCTAATGAAAAATACCGCGGCGTAACCATACAGTTGGTCAATGGTGCAATGCACCTGGCGGCCAACAATCCAGAACAAGAAGAGGCGCAAGAGGAAGTGAGTGTAGCTTACTCGGGTGATTCTCTTGAGATTGGGTTTAATGTTAGCTATTTATTAGACGTGTTAAATGTATTAAAAAGCAAAGAAATTCGCTTTACACTTGCTGATTCTAATAGCAGTGCGTTGGTAGAGGATGCAAGCGGTGCGAGTAAAGCGACCTATGTTGTTATGCCTATGCGTCTTTGAGTCGCAGGGCCTCGCGTCAACTAGGCCGCTAGCGTGTTTTTGAAGAGTATAGAAATTTCTAAGGTCCGCAACCTGCAGCAGGTAAGTTTGGGGTGTCACCCGAAAGCTAATATTATCTATGGCGCCAATGGTAGCGGTAAAACCAGTCTTTTAGAGGCAATATTTCTGTTAGGCCGCGGCAAATCCTTTAAGCATCGAGATTTACGCCTAGTCATTAATAGGGGGCAAGATAATTTAATTGTCTCAGGCAAGGTGGTTCGGCCAAATTCCGATGCAGAGCACCATTTGGGCGTTATGCGGTCTATCAAAGGGGCCTTTGAGGCACGGTGTGATGGAAAAAATTTATCTTCGGCGGGCCAGCTGGCGACTGAGCTGCCAATTCAATTGGTGGACGCCCATAGCTTCTCGTTATTAGAGGGTGGGCCACTTCAAAGACGTCAATTTATAGATTGGGGTGTGTTCCACGTGGAACATAGCTATGCTGATTTATGGCGTCGCTTCCAAAAAGCATTAAAACAGCGCAATCAACTGCTTCGTCATGGTAGAATAGATGAAGATTCATTAAAGTTATGGTCACAAGAACTGGCGCCACTCAATGAGCTGATAACTGAACAGCGTAAAGAATATATTGATCAGCTGGAAGGTTTCATAAAGCCAGTGGTAGAGGCGTTTAGCGGGCTAGGATCTGTGGATTTAGAATATAGTCAGGGTTGGCCAGAGGATAGGGCAGTTATCGATGTGTTATTGGCTGATCGGGAGAGAGATGTTGCTACAGGAAAGACTTCCCATGGTGCTCATCGGGCTGACATTCGAGTTTTGGTTGACGGGGTAGCAGCGGCTGATAGCCTTTCGAGAGGGCAGTCAAAATTGCTGGTTTATGCTTTAAAATTAGCCCAAGCCGCTCACTATCAGACAGTAACAGGGCATAGTTGCATTTTTTTGCTGGATGATTTGCCAGCTGAGTTAGATTACGATAACCGAAAAGATGTGCTAGCGTACTTGGATCATTTGCAGTGCCAATACTTTGTAACTGGTGTTGAAAAGAAAGATTTTGATGAAATAGGTGAAGAGCTAAACCGATTGTTCCATGTGGAACAAGGTGTTTTTCAAAGGGTTGAACAATAGGGAACTTATAGTTTATGAGCGAAGAAGCCAATTATGATTCATCGAGTATTAAAGTACTCAAAGGGTTGGATGCAGTCAGAAAGCGTCCTGGTATGTATATCGGCGATACTGACGATGGCACTGGGCTCCACCATATGGTATTTGAGGTGGTCGATAACTCTATTGATGAGGCGCTAGCGGGCCACTGCTCTGAGATACGTGTGGTTATACATCCAAATGAGACAATATCAGTGTCTGATAACGGTCGCGGCATTCCTACAGAAATGCATGAAGAGGGGGTCTCTGCAGCGGAAGTTATTATGACCGTCCTGCATGCTGGCGGAAAGTTTGATGAGAACAGCTATAAGGTATCTGGCGGCCTACACGGTGTTGGTGTGTCGGTGGTAAATGCACTATCAACGCGCATGCGCCTGACTATTCGTCGCAATGGCAAGGTGCATGAACAAACTTACTCTCACGGCGTGCCAGACGGCCCTCTTGAGGTTATTGGCGATACTAAAGAGTCGGGTACAGAGGTATTTTTTGAGCCATCGCCTGACACCTTTACCAATATTCGCTTTCATTACGATCTGTTGGCAAAACGTTTAAGAGAACTTTCATTTCTTAACTCTGGTGTTTGTATTGTTTTAGTGGATGAGCGTTCTGGTGAGCAAGAGAAATTTGCTTATGAGGGCGGTTTAAGCGCCTTTGTGGATTATCTAAACACTAATAAACAAACAATTAACAAAATTATGCATTTCAACTCAGCTAGGGAAGACGGAACCAGTGTTGAGGTAGCATTACAGTGGAATGACAGTTTTCAGGAAAACATACTTTGTTATACCAATAATATCCCCCAAAGAGACGGCGGTACTCACTTGGCTGGATTTAGGTCGGCACTAACTCGAGGCCTTAATACTTATATTGAAAAAGAAGGTTTAGGCGCTAAATCTAAGGTTAATACTACCGGTGATGATGCCAGAGAAGGGTTAACAGCTATTATTTCGGTTAAAGTGCCGGATCCTAAGTTCTCATCCCAGACTAAAGATAAGCTGGTGAGCTCAGAGGTAAAAACTGCGGTTGAGCAAGAAATGGGCGATAAATTTAGCGACTATCTGCTGGAATTTCCTCAGGAAGCTAAAGCGGTAGTGAATAAAATGATCGATGCCGCTAGGGCCCGTGAAGCGGCGCGAAAAGCGCGTGAGATGACGCGACGCAAGGGGGCTCTTGATATTGCAGGGTTGCCAGGCAAGCTTGCAGACTGTCAGGAAAAAGATCCTGCGCTCTCTGAGCTATATCTAGTGGAGGGTGACTCTGCGGGTGGTTCGGCTAAACAGGGCCGTGCCCGTAAAACCCAAGCGATTCTGCCACTTAAGGGAAAAATTCTTAATGTTGAAAAAGCCCGTTTTGATAAAATGCTTTCCAGCGCTGAGGTTGGCACGCTAATTACGGCTTTAGGCTGCGGCATTGGTGTGCATGAGTTTAATTTAGAAAAGCTACGCTACCATACTGTGGTTATTATGACCGATGCGGATGTTGATGGATCCCATATTCGAACACTGTTGTTGACCTTTTTCTTTAGACAGATGCGTGAGTTGGTAGAAAATGGGCATATTTTTATCGCTCAGCCACCACTGTATAAGGTCATTAAAGGCAAAAACGAACAATATTTAAAGGATGACGATGCGCTAGAAGCGTACCTAACGCAAAAAGCCCTTGAAGAAGCTAGTTTGCATGTTAATGAGACGGCTCCAGCCATGCAGGGTGCTGCTTTAGAAGAGCTTGTTAATCAATTTAGAGAAGCGGCAGATTTGATTTCTCGAATGTCCCTTGTCTATCCAAAACAGGTGCTTGAAACCTTAGTATATACTTCTGCCTTAAGCGCCGATCTTCTGGTAAAGCGCAAGGAAGTTGAGGCTTGGTGTGCCGATCTCCAGGAAAAGTTAAATAAAATTAATTCTGGTACACACAGCTATAATGTATTGACCGAGGAAGACAAAGAGCGTAATTTATTTATGCCCATTGTTGAAATAACCGCCCATGGCGTACCCCACAAACACAGGTTGGGTAGGGATTTATTTGGCTCGGCAGAATATACCAAAATTGTTGAATTGGGTGGAAAATTACAAGGACTCTTGGAACAGGGTGCCTATGTCCAGCGCGGCGAGCGCACGCTGGAAATCAACTCATTTGCTGAAGCTTTGACTTGGCTTATGGTTGAAGCGCGAAGAGGTATCAATACCCAGCGTTATAAAGGTCTTGGTGAGATGAATCCAGAGCAGCTATGGGAAACTACTATGGACCCAGAGACACGCCGTATGTTGGTTGTAACTATAGAGGATGCAATTGCCGCGGACCAAATGTTTACCACCCTTATGGGCGACCAAGTAGAGCCTCGACGTGACTTTATTGAAAGCAATGCCCTATCTGTTGTAAATCTTGATGTCTAATACATAAAGTGTAGCCAGTCAGTGATTGAAATACAGCTCAATACTGACTGTCTGCTGGTTACTTTAGGCTTTCTGCTATCCAGTTGCGCGCACTTTCAGTGATTTCACGAGTAGAGAGTAAGTCACTATCAATGGTTGGCCCTATATGGAGATGAATAGTGCCTGGTGTCTTTAAAAATTGACCGCGTTTCCAATGATTGCCACTGTTGTGAGAAACAGGTAATACCGGCACCTGAGCCTGTTTGGCCAAGGCCGCTCCACTGGTTTTAAATTCCCCAAGCTGACCATTGGCTATTCTTGTACCCTCAGGATATATAACGATTTTATTGCCCACAAGAAGACGCTTTGTGCCCTGTTTTAGGACATATCTAATGGCTGAGGCAGGGCGAGAGCGCTTGATAGCAATGGGATTCATTAAAAATAGTGCCCAGCCAAAAACAGGTATCCACAATAGTTCGCGTTTTAAAATAAAATTTGCCGGCTGGAAAAACCACTGCATATAAAAAGCTTCCCAGGTGCTTTGGTGATTGCTAAGTACCACGCATGCACCTGTGGGTATGTTATCTAGGCCGGAAACAACAATTTTGATATTACAGGTCAGTCTTAACCACTGTATGACTAAATAATTACCGGTAGTGGCTATACGCTGAAGTAACCGGAAGGGCAAAAAGAATAGCAGGCAGGTAACAAGGCTTGCGGTTACTGTAAATACTACAAACCCAGCATAAAATAAGGTTGCTCTGAGAGTGGCTAGCAATAGTTTGATAAGGCTAAACACTGAGATAGACCAACTATTTTGCAGGTACTAGCTGTGAAATATCAGCAACATTCATAAATAACTTTTGTAACTTATCCAATAATGCCAATCTATTTTGACGCAACGCCATATCATCAGTCATCACCATGACATCTTCAAAGAACTGATCTACAGGGTCTTTAAGTTCAGCTAATTTCTCTAGTATCCCATTGTAGTCGCGTTTAGTTAGTAGTGGGGCGATGAGCGCCTCTAAATCGTCTAGATTATTAGCCAGTTGCTTTTCAGCTGTTTCTTTTAATAAGTCGGAAACCAGTGCTTTAGCTGACTTATCAGCCAATTGTTTGGCTAAAATATTAGAAACGCGCTTATTTGCGGCGGCTAATGATGAAGCCTCGGGTAGACGCGTAAATTGATGCACTGCACAGACTCGTGCATCAAAATCTAATGGGTTGCTAAGCCCTAGGGTGGCAACAGACAAAAATACTTCAGTTTTAACGCCCTTTTCTTTATATACAGCCTTAAAGCGCTCTAAAATGTAAGTAAGTACTTGCTTTTCAAGATCTTTACCGGACAATTTGGCACTTTTACCTACGTTTAATTGAGCATTGCAAAAGCTCAGTATATCCACAAGATCTAGATCTAAGTTGCGCTCTAAAATGATTCGCAATACACCTAAACTAGCTCGTCTCAGGGCAAATGGGTCGCGCGAACCAGATGGCTGTTGTCCGATACTAAAAATACCCATTAGACTATCAAGACGGTCAGCCAAGGCCAGCGCGGCACCCGTTATAGTGCCGGGAACTATATCGCCAGAAAATCGAGGTAGATACTGTTCAAATAAAGCTTCAGCGACTTCTTTGTCTTCACCGTCGTTTAGCGCGTAGTCGCGACCCATGTCTCCCTGCAGATCATCAAACTCACCCACCATATCGGTTACAAGGTCCGATTTACTTAATTCTGCTGCTCTTCGAGCTAAATTAGGTTGCCCACCCATTTTATCAGCTAGATATTCGGCAATAGCTGCAACCCGCTGTGTTTTGTCATAAACAGAGCCTAAATCTGCCTGAAATACGATATTCTTTAATGAGGATCTTCGGCTTTTTAATGTGGTTTTCTTATCATTTTCATAAAAGAAAGCCGCATCTGCCAATCGTGGACGAATAACTCGCTCATTTCCATCAATTACCTGAGCAGGATCAGTGCTTTCTATATTGGCAACTGTAATAAAAGCGGGCAATAGTTGGTCTTTAGCATCAAGTACATGAAAATATTTTTGATGCTCTTTCATTGAGGAGATGAGGGCTTGAGCAGGGATGGATAAAAAATGCTCATCAAATTCACCCATTAGGGGAACGGGCCACTCATTAAGCGCGGCGACTTCATCAAGAAGATCGTTTTCAAGTACAGCGATTCCATTTATTTCTTTGGCAAGACTTTCAACGCCCTTAGTAATTAATTCTCTTCGCTGGTTAAAATCTGCAATCACATAAGCATCGCGCAGCTGCTGCTGGTAGCTACTAGGCGACTTTATAAGGATTTCTTGATTGGCATGAAATCTATGCCCGCGGCTGGTATTGCTAGCAGTAATACCAAGGATACTATCGTGTAATACCTCATCATTAAATAATAGCACTGCCCATTGGGCCGGGCGCACAAATTCTTCTTTCTTATAACCCCAACGCATTCGCCTAGGTATTGGCAGTTTAGCCAGTGACCGGTTAATAATGTCAGCTAAACATGTTTTAGTGTCGACACCATTTTCAGTGCGTCTAATGCATAGCTTGTCCTGCTGACCATCATTGTCTATTAGCGAGGCTAACTCTTTAATTGTTACGCCATTTTTTTTGGCAAAGGCTTCAGCTGCTTTAGATGGTGTACCGTCATCACTAAAAGCTACCTTTACCGGCGGCCCCCATATTACAAGGTCTTTGTTAGGAGTTTGTGCATCTAATTCAGAAATTGTAATGGCTAGGCGCCTTGGTGCAGCAAAAGATCGAACATCTTTGTAATTGAGCCCAAGGTCGCGCAAACCACTAACTACACCGTCCGTGAACGCATTAGAAAGTGACTTTAGGGCCTTAGGTGGAAGCTCTTCAGTACCAAGCTCAACCAGAAAATCAGCACTCATTATGATTCTCCCTGATGCTTGGCTATCACTTCTTGGGCCACGGCTTTATCTGCAAGGGGAAAGCCAGCCTCAAGTCTGGAATCAAAATAGCTTTGTGCAACACCACGGGCTAGGGTTCTCACTCTAAGAATATATCGTTGACGCTCTGTCACTGATATGGCTTTGCGAGCATCTAATAAATTAAACGTATGGGAGGCCTTCATCACCATCTCATAGGCGGGCAAAGGAAGCTTTTCGGCGATAAGATGCTCTCCGTCTTTTTCGTATTGATCAAACGCTTTAAATAAAAAGTCGATATCAGCGTGTTCGAAGTTAAAAGCAGACAATTCAAGCTCATTTTGCAGAAAAACATCGCCATAGGTGACTGTGCCGGCCGGTCCTTTTGACCAAATTAGGTCATAAATACTATCAACGCCCTGAAGATACATAGCAATACGCTCTAGCCCGTATGTGATTTCGCCAGTTACGGGATAGCATTCAATGCCGCCCACTTGCTGAAAGTAAGTAAACTGTGTCACTTCCATACCGTTGAGCCAAACTTCCCAGCCAAGCCCCCAGGCACCAAGCGTTGGGGATTCCCAATTATCTTCGACAAATCTAATATCATGAATAGCGGTATCTACCCCTAAATGGCGTAAAGAATCGAGGTATAAATCCTGAATATTGTCTGGTGAGGGTTTTAATGCCACTTGAAATTGGTAGTAGTGTTGCAGACGATTTGGATTTTCACCATATCGGCCATCAGTAGGGCGGCGCGATGGTTGAACATAGGCGCAATTCCATTCTTCAGGACCAATGGAGCGCAGGAATGTTGCTGGATGAAAGGTTCCAGCGCCCACCTCCATATCCAGCGGCTGCATAATGACACAGCCCTGCTTAGCCCAAAAGTCTTGAAGTGTTGCAATAAGCTCCTGAAAAGTCTGAGGAGCAGCCGTCATATTTCCCACAAAAATCACCAAATCGTTAACTTTTTCTAATAAT
>DKNZ01000080.1 GCA_002469845.1 Cellvibrionales bacterium UBA7375
TAATCGCCTACTAAGAATTGAGGCGGAACTTGGTAATGCTGTAGCACCTTACAAAGGAATGGCTGAATTTAAGTAATTACTGCTGGTTAGCAACAGCTTCACATATATGGTTAGATTGATTGCATTATGCGATGGTTAATGTTTTTTTTGGTTGCTCTTCTCGTGCTTCTTCAGATTCGTCTGTGGTTTGGTGAGGGGGGTATTTCCAATAAAATAGCCCTAGATAAACAATGGGAATCACAGCGGCAGATTAATGAAGAGCATAGGCTTCGCAATCAATTGATCGCTCAGGAAGTAGAAAGCTTTAAAACCAATCTCGATTCCCTTGAAGAAAAGGCGCGTAAAGATCTTGGCATGATTAAAGACGGCGAAGTTTTTTATTTAGTGATAGACAAAAAGAAACAGCCTGCAACTGACAGAGCTGAACCTTAATTGATGACTAAATCTATTGCAAAAATATGGGCTATTGTTCCCGCGGCGGGGCAGGGACAGCGTTTTTCAGATGTTCAGCCAAAACAATTTTTTGAACTCAATGGTCAGTTGATTGCTGAGCATAGTTTAAGTCGTCTTTTGGCAGTTCCCCAAATTGAAAAAATAATTGTTCCCAGTGATATTGAAGCTATTTTGTGGTCACAGATTCCGTCCATTAATCATTCAAAAATCAGACAAGTTCAAGGTGGTGAGCAACGGGCTCACTCGGTACTTAATGGCTTGTTAGCTATAGATCAAGAGGCCTCAGATAATGATTGGGTTCTTGTTCACGATATTGCTAGACCCTGCATTACAACCGATGATATTAATAAATTAATTTTGTTAGTAAAAGATCATTCAGTTGGGGGTATTTTAGTCGCTAGGGTGGATGAAACACTAAAAAAGGTAGACTTGGATAACCATGTTTCATCCACAGTGGACCGCACTCAGCACAGATTAGCTCAGACACCACAGATGTTCAGATACAGTTTATTAAGAGATGCCATTCGTGCCTGTTTGGAGGAAAATATCATTCCAACCGACGAGGCATCTGCCATCGAAAATGCGGGGCACAAAGTTCTTAGTGTAGATGGTCGTCGTGATAACATTAAAATTACTCGTCAAGAAGATTTAGCCATAGCATCGGCAATTATGAGAACTCAGGAGGCATAAATAATGCGTATTGGCCAAGGATATGATGTGCATGCCTTTGGTGAAGGCAATAGTTTAACCATTGGTGGCGTAAAAATTCCCCATAAGCGTTCATTAATAGCCCATTCAGATGGTGATGTTTTAATTCATGCATTGATGGATGCCATTCTCGGGGCCCTTGCATTGGGGGATATTGGCCATCATTTTCCCGATACAGACCCTCAGTATAAAGGTTGTAGTAGCAGAGAGTTGTTAAAAAAAATATACCAATTAATGTCGGAAAAAGGTTTTCACCTAGCCAATGCAGACATTACTCTAGTTGCAGAGATGCCAAAAATGGCATCTTATTTAAAGGCAATGATTATTAATCTGGCGCAGGATCTTCAGTGCTCAGCCGATCAGTTAAATATTAAAGCGACGACCACAGAAAAATTAGGATTTATTGGTCGCGGTGAAGGCATAGCTTGCCATGCAGTTGTTTTAATAAGCCCCAAAGAGGTTTAGATATATCAGTTTAGATCGTTACAGGTTCGACAAGCTTAAAAGACTCCATGGTGAACCATTGGCAACCGCCAGTTTTCGTAACTGCCCGGAAGATTTTATAGTCGATGAAATTGTCGATTTTCAGCCTGCTAATGAGGGCGAGCATTTACTACTTCATATAAAAAAACGCGATCAAAATACTAAGTGGGTAGCAGGTCTTTTAGCCGAGCTGGCGGGAATAGATCGTAGGTCAGTGGGGTTTTGCGGACTTAAAGATCGATTTGCAGTCACCACCCAGTGGTTTAGTTTACACCTTCCAGTACAAGAGATTGAGATTAACCAGTTAGCGCATGCGGATTTTCAAATACTCACTAGTGCACGCCATAATAAAAAATTAAGAAGAGGCATGCATGCAGGCAATCGATTTTCAATTGTACTGCGCGATTTTTCAATTGATCCCGAGATACTTGAACACAGACTAGAGCTAATCCAAAAATCCGGCGTACCTAACTACTTTACCGAACAGCGATTTGGCTGGGATGCAAACAATTTAGTAAAAGCCGATGAACTTATTGGCCATGGAAAGCTAAAAGGTAATCGTCATGGCACAGGTATCTATTTATCTGCTGCTCGTTCATGGTTATTTAATCTTCTCTTAGATCGCTACTTAGCGCTTGGAGAGACAAATCTAAAAGATACCGGCCCATTATGGGGTCGGGGAAGATCTACCACAGAGGCTAGTTTTAGTGAGCACGAGCAGCAGCTTCTCAGTGACTGGTCAACTTGGTGTCATGCACTTGAGCATGCTGGACTTCAGCAGCAGCGTAGGGCGTTTTTCCTACAGCCTCAAAAATTTAGCTACAAAGGGTCCGCGCAGGGTCAATTTGAATTTAACTTTGAATTACCCAATGGCACCTATGCCACTGCAGTACTGCGTGAAATTGCTGAATTATTTCGCCCCGAGATCACCCGCCTGTGATATATTTGCCACAAGTCTTTAGATCATTAGTTATGCAGAAATTATGCAATGTTATTTTGTTAGGAGCATTCAGTGAATTCGATTGATTTTGCTGGGATAGGTATGACATCTCAGCGTACAAGGGAGCGTTTAATCAAGCGCTTAAAAGAGCAGGGAATCAGCAATCAAAAAGTATTAGATGTCATTAGGTTAACGCCTCGCCATTTATTTCTTGACGAGGCCCTAGCTCATCGAGCCTATGAAGATACCGCTCTACCCATTGGATTCTCACAGACCCTATCACAGCCCTATATAGTGGCTAGAATGACTGAAATACTGTTTAGCGGTGGTCCATTGCGGCGAGTACTAGAAATAGGGACAGGTTCAGGTTATCAATCTACAGTATTGTCTCAGTTAGTCGACACCGTATTTTCAGTAGAGCGCATTGAGCCACTACTAAAAAAGGCTCGAGATCGATTTAGAACCCTAGGGTTAAATAATATATTTACGTCTTTGTCAGACGGAGGTTTTGGCTGGAACAACAATGCGCCCTATGATGGCATAATTTCAACGGCTGCACCCCAGACAATCCCTGAGCAACTACTGCGACAGTTAGCACCCAATGGTATTTTAGTGATACCTGTCGGTAATGGTATCTCACAAAGCCTAAGTGTTGTAAAACGTGTGGGTGACTCTAACGAATTTGATGAAGATATTGTTGAAAAGGTAAAATTCGTCCCCTTACTAACCGGAGTCACCCACTAAAAACTACTTGTAATTGGTCAATGAATTTATGAAATCCATCCAGTATAAATTGTTGTTATTTCTTCGCGGCGTAGCTATGGGCGCGGTAGATTTAGTGCCGGGAATTTCTGCAGGGACCATTGCCTTTGTTACCGGTATTTACCAAGAGTTAATCAATTCAATTAAAGCATTTAACCTTACTGCCCTAAGGACACTGAAGAATCAGGGTTTTGGTGCCGCATGGCGCCATATCAATGGTGAGTTTTTATTGATTTTAATATCTGGAATTTTATTTAGTTTATTTACCTTAGCCGGTGTAATGGGTTACTTATTAGAAGTATTCCCATTACAGCTATGGTCGTTTTTTATTGGTTTAATTATTGCCTCAATCATTTATTTGTTGCGCCAGTATCCAGCCACAAAAGCCATAGATATTCTATTGTTAGTGTTAGGCACACTGGGTGCCTATGGTTTATCCCTAGCAACAGCAGGCACTATGGAGGTTAATTATCCCAGTATATTTTTTGCTGGCAGTATTGCACTTTGCGCTATGATTTTACCGGGGATATCAGGTTCATTCATTCTTGTGTTACTTGGCTTATACCCGCTGTTTATTAAAGCATTAGTTAATATAGAGATCGACTTTTTAGTGACATTCGCCGCAGGAGGTGTAGTGGGTTTAATGATATTTAGTCGATTATTATCCTGGTTGTTAGATCACTATAAACATGCAGTGATTGCCACCATGTGTGGTTTTTTAATGGGTAGTTTGTCAGTTTTATGGCCATGGAAGCAGGTCGCCTTGAAATCTGGAGGTGGGTTTCAAAATATCACCCCGCAAAATTATCTTGAGATTACGGGGCAGGATCCTCAGATAATCGCCTGTATGCTAGTTTTTTTATTCGGTCTTTTTATGGTGCTTGTTATTGAAATTATAAGCCTCAAATTGAAAAATAAAGTCATATAGGCGATCTGATGTTTAGAATATGGTTATCAATATTAATCTTTTTATTAGCAACCTTAAATCAGGGTTGTACGCCCTACAAAGCACCCATTGTTAATTTAGAGCAACCCCCTAGCCAGACGATTAACACCCATCTAGTTGAAGAGGGAGAGACTCTGTATTCAATTGCTTGGCGCTATGATCTTAATGTGCGCGAGCTTGCGCGAATCAATGGTTTAAATGAGTCCTACCGAGTTCGTAAAGGCTTGGTGCTTAATTTAGATAAAACTCGGCACACTGAATCTTTACCCGCTATAGCAAGCCCTAAAGTTAAAAAAGTAGCACCTGTGGTAGTTGAAAAATCTGATGCAATAGACAAAAAACCATCAGTTAATCTGTCACTGAAAAAGATAAGTGGTAAGAAATTACGCTGGAAAAAACCTATCAAAGGAAAAATAATTGAAAATTATAATCCAAAAGATTTACGCAAAGGTGTAGTAATTCAAGCGGTTTCAGGGGCTTCAGTCAAACCGGCTGCTCACGGGGTTGTAGTTTATGCTGGAGATGGATTGCGTGATTACGGTAAGCTGGTTATCATCAAACACTCAGACTATTTATTAAGTGCCTATGGTCATAATCAGAAGCTTCTGGTTAACGAGGGTCAAATAGTCGATGGTAGTAAAATTATCTCAAAATTAGGATCCAATGGACGGCTTTATTTTGAAATAAGGAAAGACGGTAAACCTGTTAACCCTTCGGCTTATATAAAATGATTTATTGCCATTTGTATTATCGTTGGAACTGTTTCAGAAAACTAATTAGAGATTAAAAAATAGGGAAGTTTGGGCGAGCACTAGTTCGCCTGTTGGAGTTGCTGAAATGCAAAGGAGTTGCGAGTTATGGATAAACTGTCTGTAGTTGATCAAAAATCTAATAATCATTCAAAATCATGTACGGTAGACGCAACTAGTCTTTATTTAAAAGAGATCTGTCGATCGACCCTGTTATCAGCTGATGAAGAAGTGTTTTTCTCCATCAAGCTGCAAGAGGGAGATGAAGCCGCTCGTCATCGCATGATTGAAAGTAACCTGCGTTTGGTCGTCAAAATAGCACGTTGTTATCTAAATAGAGGGCTAGATTTTCTGGATTTAATTGAAGAGGGAAATTTTGGTCTTATGCGTGCGGTCGAAAAGTTTGACCCCCATCGAGGTTTTCGTTTTTCTACCTATGCCACCTGATGGATTAGGCAGACTATAGAGCGTGCCTTAATGAACCAAACACGGACTATTCGTCTTCTAGTTCATGTGGTTAAAGAGCTAAATATATACCGTCGGGTATCGCGTAAATTGGCGCAAAAGCTTGATCATACGCCAACCTATAAAGAAATTGCACATGAGGTGGACAAGCCAGCTGACACAGTCAATCGAATTCTTGAACTCAACGATTCTGTTTGCTCTCTTGACATCCCTGTTGGCGACAATGAAAAGTCATTCGTAGATACCATACCCGATCATAAAGCCAACAGCCCAGAGAGTGTAACGGGTGATGATAATTTGATGGATAAACTAAATGATTGGCTTCAAGAGCTTCCAGAAAAACAACGAGAAGTTGTTGTTCGAAGGTTTGGATTACTCAATCATCAGCGAGAGACTCTTGATCAAGTTGGACGTGAGGTTGGTCTGACTCGGGAACGTGTCCGACAAATTCAAATAGACGCATTGCGAAGATTAAATGATATGTTGAAAAAGAATGGGCTATCCAGTGATATTATTTTTTCCAATCACGAAGAATATATAAGTTAATTGTAATTTATAGAAAAAACCCGACCTAATGTCGGGTTTTTTCTAATACTTAAGCTGAGGTGGCTATTTATTCAGCTAAATAGCGCTCGCGTGATGAAATTACTTCAGCTCTAGCCGCATCAGCATTATCCCAGCCATCAACCTTTACCCACTTACCTGACTCAAGAGCCTTGTAATTTTCAAAATAGTGAGCAATTTGCTTAATTAGTAATGGATCCAAATCTTCGATTTCTTCAACATGATCATAGATTTTGGTCAATTTACTGTGAGGAACTGCTAAAAGTTTAGCGTCAATACCAGACTCATCGCTCATTTTAAGCACGCCAACAACGCGGCTGCGGATAACTGAACCTGGTATAACAGGGTAAGGTGTAACAACCAAAACATCTAATGGGTCACCGTCTTCAGACAGAGTCTGAGGGACATAACCGTAGTTTGCTGGGTAAAACATAGGAGTAGCCACAAAGCGGTCAACAAAAATAGCATCGCTATCTTTATCCACTTCGTATTTAATAGGATCGTGATTAGCCGGTATCTCGATGATCACGTTGATGTCGTTTGGCAGATCCTTGCCTGCCGGGATGTCATTAAAGCTCATTGTTAAGATCCATAGATTGCGTTCAGAAAAGTTCGAGGATTATACCAGTCACTTTTAATTTGACTAGCCTAAAATGAACCTTTGTTTAATATTGCCGTTTATTCAGGAAAAAAAGGGCCATTTTTGGACTACTTTCAAACCAATAAGTCATTTAACTAAAGATTGATCAATCTGCCACTCTATAGCTTGTCCGAATCTATAGCTTCATAGTAGACGTAACTATTAAATTAAGTCTATGCTATCTGCAGATCTAATGGTTAGTGTTAATGATATTTGTTAAGCTAGTTAACTGCCCCACAATTAAGTAGGTCACCTCATTGAGTAATGGCATTTCAAAAAATTTCCTTCGCCGAGAGCTTCGTAAAAAAACCGAGGAGTTTCTGGGTAAGGGGGGTGAAATTAAGAAATACCAACAGGGTGAAACCGGTGAGCCCGCGGATCAACCAAGAGCAAAATCAGTTTTTGTTAGCCCATCTCCCATTAAAAAAAGAACCTATGTTAACGAGGTGGTCGCCAGACTTGACGAGCGCAAACAAAAAAAGACCCCAAAACCAGCCCCAAAAGCCTCAAAAAAGCCGATAAAAAAGATTATTTATGATGATTTTGGAGAGCCTTTAAGAGAAGTCTGGTTCGATCAATAAATGACTGCACTAAACTAGGTGATATCCTCGCCTCGCGCTTGTTTATCAGCGTGGTAGCTAGAACGCACCAAAGGTCCGCAGGCAGCTTGAGTAAAGCCAATGCTCTCAGCGTACTCAGTGTACTCTTGAAACTCATCAGGATGAACAAAACGCTCAACAGGAAGGTGGTTGGTTGATGGCTGAAGATACTGCCCAACGGTGAGCATATCAACATTATGCTCACGTAAGTCGTCTAGGGTCCGCAATAATTCGTCCTTAGTTTCGCCAAGTCCAACCATAAGGCCCGACTTAGTTGGAACTGATGGATTAAGTGCTTTGTACTCTTTTAACAGCTTCAATGACCACTGATAATTAGCACCTGGACGAGCCTCCCGATAAAGTCGCGGAATGGTTTCCATATTATGATTAAACACATCCGGCGGTGTTGTGCTTAGAATCTCTAGTGCAGGATCCATGCGGCCACGAAAATCAGGCACCAATACTTCCACTTTTAAACTGGGTGATAAGATTCGCGATTCGCGAATACAATCTGCAAAATGCTGAGCACCGCCATCGCGAAGATCATCTCGATCCACTGATGTAATCACCACATAACTCAGACCCATTTCACTGATTGCCTTAGCAAGATTTAACGGTTCATCCTGATCTAATGGGTTGGGTTTACCATGACCTACATCGCAAAATGGACAACGTCTGGTACATATTTCACCCATGATCATAAATGTAGCAGTACCATGACTAAAGCATTCGTGAAGGTTAGGGCATGCCGCTTCTTCGCATACAGTAGCCATCTTATGTTCGCGCAGAATACTCTTAATTTGGTTGACTCTAGGTGAGGCACTCAAGCGTATTCGCATCCACTCAGGCTTAGTCTGATATTCAGTGGTTGGAATGACTTTTACCGGAATGCGTTCCACCTTATCAGCACTGCGAAGCTTTTCGCCTTGCTGAAGCCTTTTGGTTCTCTTCGGTGGATCAACCAGATTAATTGTCATTAAATTTCCTTGGACTTATATTCAGCCAAAATAGATTCACTACCCAACTGATAACTATTATAACCCAGAGCCAACTGCAACAGTTCAGCTAATTTATCGATTACCTGTTGTTTACTGGGAGATGGCTCAACTAGATCTGCCAATTGAGTCATTTTTACCCCAAGACCACAAGGATTAATACGACTCCAAGGTGACATATCCATATCAATATTAAAATTTAAGCCGTGATAACTACAACCTTTTCTAATACGAAGACCCAGGGATGCAATTTTATAGCCCTCAGAAGTATAAACACCCGGAGCGTCAGATCTGGGGCTAGCCTCAATATTCCAATAGTCAAGACAGTCGACCAAAGCTTGCTCCATAAGAGTGACCAAATCACGCACGCCAATACTTAAGCGCTTTAAATCAATCATTAAGTAGGCGGTAATCTGTCCTGGACCATGATAGGTTACCTGGCCGCCGCGATCGGTTTTAATTACCAGTATCTCGCCCGGTGTAAGAATATGATCGGACTTACCGGCTTGGCCCTGAGTAAATATTGGGTTATGTTCCAAAAACCAGATTTCATCACAGCTACTGTCACTGCGTTGATCCACATAGGCTTTCATTGCCTCAAAGGTAACAGAAAAATCCTGAAGCCCAAGGTGGCGAATGGTTAGTGATGATTTATTTGTTCCTAAGGTCATGCCTAGAGAACCATTTTGACTCTACTGCTGGTTTTAAGATCGGCAAAAATAGCCTCTAATTGAGGTTTTCCAGTCGCTATAATGGTCACTGTTAGTGACTGCCACTTACCCTTACTGCTATTTTTAACCGTTAAATCAGATGCTGTTATTTTCGGAGCATAAGTATTCATAACCTTAACAACATGCTGATTCAAATCTGGATGAGCCTCGCCTAGTACCTTGATGGGGTACTTACAGGGGAATTCAATTTCTGGCTTTTTATCTTCAGGCACAGTCGCTAACTCAGGAAATTAGCTGTGTAAAAAACAGCAAAATCCAATCAAAGAATCTGGAAAAGAATCCAGCTTGCGCAATATCTTTTTCAGCTACGAGTGGCACACTAACCATAGATTTTCCATCGAGGGTCACCTCAAGATTACCAAGAATCTGACCCGCTGTAATCGGTGCCTTAATTTCGTTATCTACAGTAATTTCAGCCGATAAATTTTTTCTCTCGCCTTTAGGGTAAGTAAGAATAATATCTGTGGCGATTGTTAAATTTAAAAAATCTTCCTCACCATACCAGAGCGCGGCATTCTGTTTGATGACCTCACCCACAGTATAGATTTTTTTGGTTTCATAATGCCGAAAGCCATAGGAAAATAGTTTTTGCGATTCTCTAGCTCTAGATTCATCACTTTGAGCCCCCAATACCGCCGATATTAGACGCATACCACGACGCTTAGAGGAAGCCACTAGGCAGTAGCCCGCTTCTTTAGTGTGACCTGTTTTAAGTCCATCGATACTGCTGTCTCTCCACAGCAAGCGGTTGCGATTAGGCTGATTAATATTGTTATGACTAAAATATTTTTTAGAATAAATACTGTAGTACTCTGGGTGTTGATTAATAATTTCCCGAGCAATAACGGTTAAATCTCTAGCCGTTGTGACCATGCCCTCAGCAGGTAAACCTGTAGAGTTGACGTAATAGGTATTAGTCATACCCAGCTGTTCTGCCTGAAAGTTCATATTGTCGGCGAATGCGTTTTCACCACCGCTGATATGCTCCGCCAAAGCGATGGCAGCATCGTTGCCCGATTGAATAATCACCCCATGCATCAAATCAATCACCGACACCTTTGATCTTGGGCTTAAAAACATGGTTGAACCATCTGTTTTAGCACCGCCCAATTCCCAAGCATTATCGCTAATAAGAACTAGATCATCCTCCTTAAGACGATTTTCCTCGATTTCATTTGAGGTTATATAGGTAGTCATCATCTTTGCTAGACTGGCCGGAGGTAACGTCTCATCTGCATTATTTTCTGCAATAACATAGCCGGTATCGGCATCGATAATAATCCAAGCCTTGGCATTTATCTTAGGGGCATCAGGAAGGAACTGTTTAGCCACAGCATGTTGGAAAATGCCAGAGCAAAGTAAAATTACCAACGAATAAAAAAAGCTTTTTTTCAACATATTAGGGGTACCGAGCCAGCCGATCTTTAAAAAAACTATTCTAACATCAGTCGCCATAATGTTCCCACAATGAATATGCTCAGACCTAACGAATATTCAAAGACTGTAAGTTAGAATGCCTAAAAATCTTACAATTTCATAGTCAATACTAAATTATAAGATTTAGTTTTAGAGTGCAAGATCAAGGACTAGTTCCCTGATAAACCAGTCTATTTAGATGAGTCGCAGGTTTCGATTACTTCACAGCGCTGTTCGCCAATCATTAAGCTCAGTTGGTAAACTGCCATTGCATATTTAATTCTCGGGTTATAGCGACCAATAGCATAAAAATTATTAAGACCCAACCAATACTCATCGCCATATTTTCCGCTTAACATCATCGAAAAAGCCAAGCTGTCTTTGGCATAGTTTTGCGCCGGTATAAAACCTTGTTCTTCCATATCAGCAATGGTTTTCTTAGGTTTACGCATTTTATTTAAGCCGTCAGTATTAAGGTTTTCCTTGATATGTGCTCTAGTAGCCACTGGCTGATCTTTTTTCCATTGACCCTTTTTAGAGAGGAAATTGGCAACACTACCAATCGCATCTGTTGGGTTTTCCCAGATATCAGTAAGGCCATCATCGTCAAAATCAACCGCATAATCACGATAACTATCTGGCATAAACTGACCCCAACCCATAGCGCCGGCATAGGATCCTTTAAGGATAAGTGGGTCTTTCTTCTGCTCGCGAGCCAGCAAAAATAGATTTTCAAGTTGAATAGTAAAAAATTTCTTGCGAGATTCACGTTTCTCAATTGAATGATAATAATCAAAGGCTAGCGTACTGAGCGCATCAACTACGCGATAGCTTCCCGTATTGCGACCATAGTTAGTTTCTACACCCAAAATACTCACAATAATGGCAGGGTCAACACCGTATTTCTCGTAGGCTCGATTAAGTGAAGCCTCATGTTCTTGCCAAAACTCCACGCCTCTTTTTATGCGAAGATCTGACACAAAAAGCTTGCGATACTCATGCCAAGGTTTGACCTTTTCAGCGGGACGACTCATGGCCTTAACAATGGACGTTTGGTATTCAGCAGCAGTGAGCCATTCGACAATCTGTTCGCGCTTAAATTGATGCTTATCAACCATAAGGTCGATAAAATCAGCGACCTGTGGTTTTTCTGAATAATCCGCCGAGCAAATAGTTGCCACTGACAAGCAGAGCGAAAGTACAATAAATCTTAAGATTTTCATTTAACGCTAAGCCCCAATTCGTTTAGGTTCTGAACTGATAGCCATCAGGATACCAAATCCGAAAAACAGAGTCACAATTGCTGATCCACCATAGCTTACCAGAGGTAACGGCACCCCAACGACCGGAAGTAAGCCCGAAACCATAGACATATTTACAAACATGTAAATAAAGAAAGTAAGGCTTATACTTCCTGCCATTAACCGTGCAAATTGAGACTGTGCATTGATGGCAACAATCATGCAGTATCCTACCAATAAAAGATAGATGCTACAGAGGCCAATAACCCCTAAAAGACCAAATTCTTCAGCCAATACCGCAATAATAAAGTCAGTGTGGCTCTCAGGTAAGAAATTTAGCTGGGATTGAGTGCCCTCAGTCCAACCCTTACCTGAAAAACCGCCAGAGCCAATAGCGGTTGTTGACTGGATAATATTCCATCCCGCACCAAACTTATCATCCTCTGGAGAAAGGAGAGTAAGCACACGCTGTTTTTGGTAGTCCCGCATAACATAGATCCACAGCAGAGGGACCGCAGCTAGAGTGGCAAAGAATGCACCTGCCAAATAGCGTTTTCTCAAACCCGCCAGAAACAAAACGAAAAAACCAGAGGTAAATACCAAAATAGAAGTGCCTAAATCGGGCTGTCGAATAATCAACAAGACAGGAATTCCGACAATCAGTAGTGCACCGGCCACATGTTTTAATTTTGGTGGTATAAGTCGTCGGCTAAGATAGGCTGACACCATCATAGGAACGGCAATTTTTGCAATTTCTGAAGGCTGAAATCTAGTAAACCCAAGATTAAGCCAACGAGTTGCCCCCTTAGCCTCAACCCCAAAAAATAAAACTGCAATCAAAGCTAAAAGAGCAGAGCCGTAAAAAAGGGCAGCCCAGCGCTCCCAAAAGCGTACCGGGAACTGAGCGACAATAAGCATGCCAGTAAATCCCGTCATCATAAACGTCGCTTGGCGCTTAACATAATACAAACTTTGCTCGCTAGCACTATAAAGCACAAACAACCCTGTCATACACAGCACTAAAAGTATAATCAGTAGGGTAAAATCTATATGCAGAACATTTTGCCGTCGATCCCCGCCCTTAGTATCCAACTGCCTAACAAAATCATATTTATACATTGATTAGTTATCCTTAATAGAGGCTGAAGAATATTTAGCCAGTCTCAAGGCATCATTATTGGGACTTTTTTGTAGGTAATCGGATAAATAGCGGTCAATTACTTTGCGCGCTATAGGCGCCGCAGTGCGACTGCCATGTTCGCCATTTTCAACAATCAAGCCCAATGCTACTTTGGGATTATCAGCGGGTGCAAAAGCCACAAAAAGTGCGTGGTCCCACTTGCGCTTATCAATTTTAGATGAGTCATACTTTTCTTTTTCATGGATACTAATAACTTGAGCCGTTCCTGTTTTGCCAGCTAGTTTATAATTAAGACCCTTGCTAATACCGCGCGCAGTCCCTCTGTCCGAGTGAACAACATCAATCATTGCTTTATGAATATAGTCCCAGTACCTATCATCATATTCAATTTGATCCGGTGCATATACAGGTTCAATTTCTTCACCATTAATCGATTTTAACAACTTAGGTACCACTGTTTTTCCACGAGCAGCAATGCGCGCCGACATTACCGCAAGTTGTAATGGTGTAGTCAGCATAAAACCTTGCCCAATGCTCATATTAATCGTGTCACCATTAAACCAGTCCTGTCGACGGTTCTCTTTTTTCCAATCTCGGGAAGGCATGATTCCACGTTTCTCCCCGGGAAGATCAATGCCAGTGATATCGCCAAGCCCAAATAAAGCGCTCTCCTTAGATAATAAATCTATTCCCGCTTTAACACCGGTGGTATAGAAAAATACATCGCAGGATTCAATGATCGCCTCAGCCAAATCAACACCTTGGCCATGACCGCCCTGATCGGCATTGTGGTCGCGCCATGGTCTTTTGATCCCCTCCATAAAAAAATAACCCGGATCATTGATAGAATAATCCAAATCGAAAATTTTATGTTGCAAGCCGATTAAACCAAACAGCGGTTTTACCGTTGAGCCCGGTGGGTATTGGCCTCGTAAAGCACGATTAAAAAGTGGGCGATCAGGTGATTTTAGCAAGCCATCGTACTGTTTTTGACTTATCCCTGAAGTAAATAAATTAGGGTCATAACTGGGGGTGCTCACCATGCTGAGAATACCGCCTGTTTTGACGTCTATAGCTACCAGTGCACCGCGCTCATTCTTCAGAGCATCCAGAGCCACGCGCTGTAATTGGCTGTCGATATGAATTGTAAGATTACTCCCTGAAACGGGATCTTTTTTATCCAGAACACGCATCACGCGACCCCGGGCATCGGTTTCTACCTGCTCCGTACCCACCTTGCCAAGCAAGGTCTCCTCATAGTATTTTTCAAGGCCAATTTTGCCAATAAAATCAGTACCTCGATAATTTTCAGGATCGATAGTTCTAATTTCTCGATCATTAATGCGGCCCACATAGCCTAATGTATGGGTCAGTAATTCACGTTGCGGATAAAAGCGCATTAACTGCGCACTAACCTCAGTCCCCGCTAGCAAATGACTATTCACCGCAAGAATGGCGCGCTCCTCTTCAGTAAGGTTATATTTTAGCGGAACAGGGGCAAAGCCCTTGCTGCGTTTTGCGTGTTTTTCAAAGCGTGCAATATCCTTATCAGAAATAGAGAGTAATAAGCCAAGTTGGGCAACCAAACTATCAGTGTTTTGCGTTCTATCAGGGATAATATTGAGCGTAAATGCTGGACGGTTATCCGCCAGTAATTGGCCATGACGATCAAAAATCAGTCCCCGAGTAGGTGCTATAGATCGAATATGAATACGATTTTTATTAGAGTTAGTCACATAGTCAAGATGACGATTTATTTGCAGATCAAAATAACGGTATAAAACAACTGAAGTTAATCCAAGCACAATGCATAAAGACAGCAACACCCGCGTAGAGAATATTCTCTGCTCTTGCTGGCGGTCTGAAATAGCAATGTCTCGCATCATATACTATTGCTCTAACTACGATGATAGGGGTGGTTTTGATTAATGGTCCAAGCCCTGTAAAGCTGCTCCATTAAAACAACGCGAACCAAAGGATGGGGCAGAGTAAGGTCGGATAGCGACCATTTCATATCTGCCCGCTCAAGACAATCCGAAGACAGCCCATCAGGGCCACCAATAAGCAAACAAATATCATGGCCAATCATTTGCCAGTCAGATAGTTGGGTTGCCAGAGATTCTGTAGACATAGATTTACCCAACACATCCAACGCAACAACTTTATCCTGTTTGGCGATATGTTTAAGTATAGCCTGTCCCTGATTTTCTTTTGATTGAACAGTAGATCCCTTACCCTTAGGGCTAAGCGGTATTTCGATGGTTTCTAGTTTAAGCTCGCTTGGCATACGCTTATGGTATTCATCAAAGCCAGCCTCTACCCAGCTCGGCATGCGCGTTCCAACGGCCAGCAATTTGAGCTTCATAGGCTTATCAATAACCTCAATATTTATCCAATCAAATTAATATAAGGGCAACCCTTAACCTTCTTCAGTATCATTGGGTCTTACGGACCACAGGCGTTCAATATCATAAAATACCCGGGTAGCAGGGAGCATGACATGAACAATCACATCGCCAAAATCCACTAAAACCCATTCAGCTTTATCATCGCCCTCAATGCCAATCATTTCGTGTCCCGCTTCTTTAGCATCCACCACCACACTATTAGCCAGAGCCTTTACCTGACGATTAGAATTACCAGAGGCAATAATCATATTGTCCGTAATACCCGTAAGATCACGCACGTCAATAGCAGTGATTTCAGTGGCTTTAACCTCTTCGAGGGCGTTGATAATAATATCTTTTAAGGCTTGGCCCATAACAATAAATTACTCATATAAAGAATGTTGTTTAATATAGTTAACCACCGACTCAGAGGTCATATGGTCGATATTTTTTTCATATTTTATATTGTCTCTAATAGCAGTAGAGGAAATATCCAATAGCGGTATTTTACACAGATGCAGGCAACCATGGGATTGCTTTTTTACCTGCGTTAAATCATTACATAAATGCTGGTCAATCCATTTAGCCACAACCCCATTACTGGGTAACTCATAGTCAGGTCTAGAGCAAGCCACAATATGACAGTAGTCCAATAACTCAGTCCAACGGTGCCAGCTATGGATAGATAACAGAGCATCCATGCCAATACAAAAGAACAGTGGCGTTTGCAAACCAATAGCCTGTCTTATATAGCCAACAGTATCAATACTATAGCTAGTGTCGCCCCGTTTTAACTCTAGGTCATCGGCCACAAGAGAAGGGTTACCATCAATCGCCAACTCCAACATAGCCAAGCGTTGCTCAGCGCTAATATTGGGTGTTTCACGGTGGGCAGGAATAGCGCAGGGAAGCATACGCACCGACTCAACCTGCAAATAATCAGCTAACTCAGAGGCTAAATTAAGATGACCAAAGTGGATTGGATTAAACGTACCGCCAAATAATGCAACCGACATATTATTGGCGGATTTGCCCATCGCCAAACACTACCCATTTTTGACTGGTTAAACCCTCAAGCCCCACAGGGCCACGGGCATGAATCTTATCCGTTGAAATACCGATCTCAGCGCCCAAGCCATATTCAAAGCCATCGGCAAAGCGAGTCGATGCATTAATCATCACCGAACTCGAATCCACCTCAGCAATAAACCGTTGGCCACGCTCATGATCCTCAGTCACAATAGACTCAGTGTGTTGCGAGCTATAAGTATTGATATGCTCAATTGCCGCATCAATACCCGCCACCACCTTGATGGCCACAATCGGGGCCAAATACTCCTCACTCCAATCGCTTTCGCTAGCCACAGAAATAGATGGCAAAATTTCACAGCTTCTAGCACAGCCACGCATGTCGACCTGTTTGGCAGCATAAATATCAACGATTAAAGGTAACACTTTTTCAGCCATAGACTCTGCAACCAACAGCGACTCCATCGCATTGCACACCCCATAGCGATGGGTCTTAGCATTAACTGCAATCGCCACCGCTTTATCTATATCCGCATTATCATCAATATACACATGGCAGTTCCCGTCTAAATGCTTAATAACCGGCACTCGCGCATCCGCACTAATTCGCTCAATAAGACCCTTACCGCCGCGAGGAACAATCACATCCACATACTCAGCCATAGTAATCAACTCACCCACCGCCGCGCGATCAGTGGTACTAATGACCTGCACCGCAGATTCTGGCAAGCCAGCATCAGCAAGGCCAAGCTTTATACAATTAGCTATTGCTTGATTGGATTCAATGGACTCGCTACCACCACGCAAAACAGTCGCATTGCCAGATTTAAGGCACAGACTAGCAGCATCAATGGTTACATTAGGACGGGACTCATAAATAATGCCAATAACCCCCAGTGGAACCCGCATTTTAGCCAATTTAATACCGCTAGGGCGGGTACCCAAATCAGTTAACTCACCCACAGGATCAGGTAACTCAGACACCTGATGTAAGCCCTCAATCATGCCATTAATTCGCCCATCATCAAGCGCAAGGCGATCCAAAAGGGCCTCGTTAAGACCATTATTGCGGCCGTTTTCCATATCCACCTGATTAGCCGTCAAAACAGCATTGCGGTTAACATCCAGTTGGTTAGCAATAGCCATAAGCGCATTGTTTTTAACAGCACTACTGGCCCGCGCAAGAGCGCGAGAGGCGTCTCGGGCACCAATGCCCACCGACTGCATATAAGCTTTAATATCCATAAAAATCCATTAATAACCAACAGGGTTTTAAATCAAAACCCCATTATACGAAACTCAGAATATAATTCCTTATATTTGGCAATAAATAGCTTCTTAACAGGAAGGTTGGTCAGTCTAGTGTGAGAGGGATAAGCGTTTTTCTAAAATACTCACCAAAGCATCAATATGCACTGGGTCATCATTTAAGCAGGGAATATAATGGAAATGCTCACCGCCGCTCTCAATAAAGCTCTCGCGGGCTTCCATATTAATTTCCTCAATAGTCTCAAGGCAATCAGAAGAAAACCCAGGGCAGATAACCACCACATGCTTAACCCCATCCTCTGGCAACTGCTCCAAAGTTTTATCAGTATAGGGTTGCAGCCAAGGTTCGCGACCAAAGCGCGACTGAAATGTTGTCATCACTTGGCTTTCATCAAAGCCAAGCTTCTCGCGTACCAAACGCGTGGTCTGATGGCAAAAACAATGATAAGGGTCGCCATTTTTAAGATAGCGCTCCGGCGTACCATGATAAGAAAAAACAAACTTATCCGGCTGACCATGCTGTTCAATATGACGCTTTATAGTTGTACACAGTGCGTCCAAATAGCCCTCAGATTTATGGTAGCCATTAATAAACTGCAACTCAGGTACCCAGCGCAGTTTAGTAAATGTTTTAGCTATAGCATCAAAGGTAGAACCCGTCGTTGCCCCAGCATACTGCGGGTACAAAGGTAGCACGATAATATCGCGCACATTTTGATCGGTTAACTGCTTAATCGCCGATGCCATCGACGGGTTGCCATAGCGCATCCCCAGTACCACCGGAATATCACCGTATTTTTCTGCAAGACGTTGCTTAACCGCCGCTACCTGCCCCTGACTGTAAAGCATTAATGGCGAACCCGCCTCAGTCCATACCGATTGATATAATTTCGCCGAACGCCGCGGGCGAATACGCAAAATAATAAGGTTTAAAATCATCCACCACAGCAATCGCGGTATCTCAACCACCCGCGGATCGCTTAAAAATTCCTTTAAATAGCGTCTAAGTTCAGCGGGTCTAGGCGCATCTGGCGTGCCCAGATTACACAATAAAATACCCTGACGCGGAGACGCACCCTCATGGTCATAGTCAGTTTGACCAATATATTTCATGTATTGCTCCAAAAATTTAGCGATTTAGCAATCAATAACCACAACCATAAAGCACTCAGTTGCTATCAACAACCATTGATGTGCCGATTATACGCCACATCTTAAATTTAGGACTCTTAGTTTCAGAATGAACGATTCTAAAATAAATAACAGCAAAATCCACTTGAACAAATCCGCATAGTATTAGATACTGTATAAATAAACAGTATATAAGCTAATAATAACACCTCGAGATTCCTATGAACCTATCACTACTAGGCCGCAGTCATGCCCTCGCATGGATCAAATCACACTGCCTTAAAATACCCCTATTTAGCGAAGCCGTATCCGCAGGCTTCCCCTCACCAGCCCAAGACTACATCGAAAAAACCCTTGATTTAAACGAGCTCTGTATCAAGCGACCTGCCGCCACCTTCTTTGTGCGAGTCGAAGGTGACTCAATGGTTCAAGCAGGTATCTATGCCGGCGATATTCTAGTGGTTGATCGTTCAGTGACCGCCGAACACAGGGATACAGTTATCGTCGCCATTCATGGTGAAATGACCGTTAAAGAACTAGAGTTGCGCCCAAAAGTACGCCTAGTGCCACGCAACCCAGACTATCCTGTGATAGAAATCCCCGAAGGCACAGCACTGGATATCTTTGGCGTGGTTACCAATGTTATCCGCAATATACGCCATAAAACCTAAGCTAAAATGACCCCTATTTTTGCCCTAGTAGACTGCAATAATTTTTATGCCAGTTGCGAAAAATTATTCCGTCCCGATTTAGCCCATACCCCAGTGGTTGTATTATCCAACAACGATGGTTGTGTAGTGGCGCGCTCCAAAGAAGCCAAAGCCCTAGGTATAAAAATGGGCATTCCAATCTTTAAAATAAAGCAACAGATTCAGCAGCATGGCATCCAAGTATTCTCCTCAAATTACAGTCTATATGCCGATATGAGTGACCGCGTGATGCGAACCCTAGAAGATATGGCACCAAGGGTCGAGATTTATTCCATTGACGAAGCATTCTTAGACCTTACTGGCATTCAGTCGGCTGTATCACTGATTGATTTTGGCCGGCAAGTAAAACACACCATTGATCGCTGGATAGGCATTACCGTCTGTGTCGGAATAGGGCCCACCAAAACCCTCGCCAAGCTCGCCAATCACGCTGCCAAAAAATATACAGCAACCCAAGGCGTAGTCGATTTAACTGACCGCAAAAGACAGCGCAAACTATTAGCCCTAACCCCAGTGCAAGATATTTGGGGTGTGGGGCGCAGATTGTCAGCGCGCCTGCAAGCCATGGGGATACATACAGCACTTGACCTAGCTGATACCTCAGCCAAATCAATACGTCAGCATTTTTCTGTAGTATTAGAGCGCACCCAAAGAGAGCTCAATGGCGAACCCTGTATCCAACTAGAGCAAATACCGCCTACCAAAAAGCAGATTATCTGCAGTCGCTCCTTTGGAGCCAGAGTCACTAGCCGTATACAGATGGGCCAAGCCCTGTGCGAGCATGTCACACGAGCCGCAGAAAAGTTGCGCAAAGAACAACAACAGGCCAAGCTATTAACAGTGTTTATTCGCACCAGCCCCTATCAAAATAATACACCCCAATATAGCAACGCCCTGAGTGCACAACTATCACGCCCCAGTGATGATACCCGCGACCTTATTCAGTTATCCATGAGCCTGCTCGATCAACTATGGCGCGACCGCTATCACTACGCAAAAGCCGGTGTTGTACTCTCGGATTTCTATGATATTGGCACCTATCAAGCAGAGTTATTTGATCAGCCCTCAATCCATACAAACAGTCGCCAACTGATGAATGTAGTCGATACAATAAATCACAGTGGCCGAGGTCAAGTATTCTTTGCCAGACAAGCCGTAAAAAAAGGCTGGGCAATGAAACGCGAGCATTTATCACCAGCCTATACAACTCGTTGGAATGGGTTAATACAAGTGAATTAAATCATCTGTAACATCATCATAAAAAATACCAATAAGCTAACTAATGCCATTTATTCAATGATTAGCTGAAACCCTTTTGCGCCGAGGGTATAATGCGCGGCTTTTAACCTTTGTGAATAATCTACATGACCCAGCCAGTTTCTGATCGGCGTACCTTTGCCATTATTTCTCACCCCGATGCGGGTAAGACCACTATTACTGAAAAGTTACTGCTGTTGGGTAATTTGATTCAGGTGGCGGGTACGGTTAAGGGTCGAAAGAGCGACCGCCATGCGACTTCTGATTGGATGACCATGGAAAAAGAGCGGGGTATTTCGGTCACTTCATCGGTGATGCAGTTCCCTTATCGCGATTGCACGGTTAACCTTTTGGATACACCGGGGCACGAGGATTTTTCTGAGGATACTTACCGCACTTTAACGGCGGTGGATTCTTCGCTGATGGTTATCGATGGCGCTAAGGGTGTGGAAAAAAGAACCATCAAACTAATGGAAGTTTGCCGTTTGCGCGATACGCCTATTCTTTCATTTATTAATAAGATGGATCG
>DKNZ01000025.1 GCA_002469845.1 Cellvibrionales bacterium UBA7375
TCGTATAGTTTTTTCACTGCCATAAATTTGCTGATCAACCTGCGCCAGCAAGTAAGGGTTAGTATAGGCCTCTCTGCCAATCATTACCCCATCAATATGCTCAAGGTGAGTCTTAGATTGCGCCAAATCAGTAATGCCGCCATTAATCACAATCTCAAGGGCAGGGAAGTCACGTTTTAACTGATAAACCCGCGCATAATCAAGCTCCGGTATCTCGCGGTTTTGCTTAGGGCTTAAACCCTTAAGCCACGCCTTGCGCGCATGTACAATAAAGGTATCGCAACCCGCCGCCGCCACAGAGCCAACAAAATCGCACAGAAACGCATAGGAATCAAAATCATCCACGCCAATACGATGCTTCACCGTAATCGGCAAATCCACCGCATCCACCATCGCCTTAACACAGTCCGCCGTAGTCTGGGCATGCTTCATCATAATGGCGCCAAACATACCATTCTGCACCCGATCGCTAGGGCAACCGCAGTTAAGATTAATCTCATTGTAATGATAATCGCTGGCAATTTTACACGCCCTCGCCAAATCCTCAGGGTTACTGCCACCCAACTGCAACGCCACCGGCTGTTCCGCCTCATGCATCTGCAGATGACGATGGGCATCACCATAGATAATCGCACCGGTGGTAATCATCTCGGTATACAGTACCGCATGCTCACTGATAAGACGCATAAAATAGCGACAGTGGCGGTCGGTCCAGTCCATCATCGGGGCGACGCAGAATTTTCGATTGATTGGCATACTGTTTAAGGCTGTTTGTAATTAGGTGGGTATTTTATATTAGTTTTGGGGGTTTGGTAGTCAACTACGGTAATTCTTTTGTTCCTTGTTAGGAGACTGTAATTAATACCAAGATAAAATTAAGACTTAAGACTGCCTATCGGGCGTCATGTAGATCCAATTAATTTAAAAAACCGTTACAATCTGTCTATGACTTTTAATTCCCAATCATTTTTAAAATCGCTTACTCAGCGCCCGGGCATTTATCAGATGCTGGATGCTGAGGGCGCTGTGTTATATGTGGGCAAGGCTAAAAAGCTAAAAAATCGGGTGAGTAGTTATTTTAGAAAATCAGGATTAAGTCTTAAAACACAAGCACTGGTAAAAAGAATCGCTGATATTGAGGTTACAGTGACCGAAACTGAAATCGAGGCGCTTATTCTTGAGCACAATTTAATCAAGCAATATCGTCCGCCGTTTAATATTTTGATGCGCGATGATAAGAGTTACCCTTATATCTTTTTGTCTGACCATGATCAGTGGCCGCGACTGTCTTTTCATCGTGGCCCGAAAAAAGTAAAAGGTACTTATTTTGGTCCTTTCCCCAGTGTTCAGGCCGTACGCGATAGCATGGGTTTCTTGCAAAAAGTATTTAAGGTTCGCCAGTGTGAGGATGTGTTTTTTAAAAATCGCTCGCGACCTTGTTTGCAGCACCAAATTAAGCGTTGTACGGCACCCTGTGTCGATTTGGTAAGTGACGAAGATTATGCCGCTGATGTTGAAAAAACTCGCCTATATTTAGATGGTAAAGCGGATAAAATTTTAAAGAATCTTGAAGTTGATATGGAAAATGCTTCAGTAGAGCTTAATTTTGAAAAGGCGGCTGAATATAGGGATCAAATTTCTGCTTTGCGCCAAATTCAGTCTCAGCAGGTGATTGAAAAGGGTCGCGGTGTCATTGATGTAGTGGCAGCGGCGGTTATGGATGGTATGGTCTGCGTTCATATACTTTATATAAGACAAGGACGTATTTTAGGCAGTCGAAGTTATTATCCTAAATCACGACTGGTAAATAGCCCCGATGAGTTGCTGGGTGATTTTTTACCGTTGCTTTATTTGGAGGGAGGTTCTGGTCCAGATTTGCCCAAAGAAATTGTTATTAGTCATAAAATTGCCGATGTTGGTGTGATTGTTGAGGCAATAAAACAACAGATCGGGCGCTCTATTGAGATTCGCCATTCCGTTCGCGGCGTGCGAACTAAGTGGTTAGAGCTAGCGCTGCGAACAGCTGAGCAAAACTTATCGGCTAAATTAGCGTCCAAGAAAACACAGGAACAACGCTTTGAATCACTGCGTGAAACACTCGAGCTTGACGAAATGCCCCAACGCTTGGAGTGTTTCGATATTAGTCATAGTAGTGGCGAGGCAACGGTCGCTAGCTGTGTAGTATTTGATACTAATGGCCCGCTTAAAAGTGATTACCGAAAGTTTAATATTGAAAGTATCACTCAGGGCGATGATTATGCTGCTATGGCGCAAGCGGTTCGCCGTCGCTTTACGCGCTTAATGAAAGGTGAGGCAAAGTTACCAGATATTTTGGTTATTGACGGTGGTAAAGGTCAGTTGGGTGTTGTAAAAGATATTCTTAATGATTTAGGTGTAGTGGGGGTATTATTGCTGGGTATAGCAAAAGGCACTACTCGCAAACCAGGATTAGAAACACTTATTTTGGCGGATGAAAATAATCGTGTGATTGTCAAACCGCAAACATCTGCATTGCATCTATTACAGCAAATTCGTGATGAGGCCCATAGATTTGCTATTACAGGACATAAACAGCGACGGGATAAAAAGCGTCGCACGTCACCCTTAGAGGGTATTGCGGGTGTTGGCCCTAAACGTCGTAGAGATTTGTTAAAACACTTCGGTGGTATTGGTGAAGTTAAAAAAGCGAGTGTTGCAGATTTAGCAAAAGTACCTAATATTAGTAAAAAGGTAGCTGAAGCTATTTACAGCGCGTTGTACAATGAGTAAGTTGACTAGTTAAATTTATTCACAACAAGAAATAAGAGAATCCTTTTATCATGTGGAATATTCCCAACCAATTGACTTTGCTTAGAATTGGCATGATCCCTGTTTTTGTGGTGTTGTATTACTTGCCATGGGGATGGAGTCATGTAGCGTCTGCAACTATTTTTGGTTTGGCGGCTCTTACGGATTGGGTGGATGGCTATCTAGCCCGAAAAATGAGTCTTGAAACGCCCTTTGGTGCTTTTTTGGATCCAGTGGCTGATAAGTTAATAGTGGTTGTGGCATTAATTATGTTGCTACAGGCCAATCCGACTATTTGGTTTGCTTTGCCAACGGTTGTGATTATCGGTCGCGAGGTAGTTATTTCTGCCTTACGTGAGTGGATGGCGGAAAGAGCGCTTCGCGAAGAGGTTGCGGTTTCAATATTGGGTAAGGTAAAAACTTGGCTGCAAATGGCGGCGATTATATTTTTACTTTTGGCTGGAAAAGATTCTGGTATTTTCCAATACATTGGTTATTTAGGTTTATATGCCTCTGCAGGTATAGCACTTTGGTCAATGGTGGTCTATTTTAAGCAGGCTTGGCCTGAAATGACAGGCGCTGATAAATCAGAATCTGACTAGTAATTTTTGAACCTTTTGGGCCTATTTAATGCCCAAATTTAAGTCGACAAGTTACTGTATTGTAAAACTTACTGAAAAAGCTGTCTGTAACGGTTGATTTATTGGCGTTATCCCCTAGAATAGCGCTCCTTGCTTTGGACTACCTACCTAGTCGAAGCAAATTTCAAAAAGTCCACATCTATGTGGCGCTGTAGCAAAGTGGTAA
>DKNZ01000071.1 GCA_002469845.1 Cellvibrionales bacterium UBA7375
TAGGCTTCAACCACAGCCCCAAGACGCTTGGCGGTGGCACAGGCCTGAAGTCCTGCAACACCCACCCCCATGATTAAGACACGAGCCGGCTGAAGTGTGCCTGCGGCTGTCATTAACATGGGTAATATTCTTGGTGCTGCTTCGGCACCGAGTAGCACCGACCTGTAACCGGCAAGGGTGGCCATTGATGAAAGCACATCCATGCTTTGTGCGCGGCTAATACGAGGCACCATTTCTAAGGCAATAGCTGTAGCGCCTGTTTTTGCCACTTGTTTTGCCGCTTGGGGCTGTGCGAGCGGGTCCATCATGCCAATAACGAGCTGTTTAGATCTTAACCGCTTGAGGTCATCGTCAGCATTTTCAGTATTAGAACCAAAACTTTGAACTTGTAAAATTATGTCAGCTTTAGCAAATATCTCATCTCTATCTGAAATTATCTTTGCGCCTACTGACTGGTAGTTTTCGTCAGAAAAACCCGCTAGCGCGCCGGCATTCTGTTCCACCCACAGGTCTGCACCTGATTCAATTAGTGACTGGGCATTGTCTGGGCTTAAAGAAACCCTTTTTTCCCCTGTAACTAGTTCCCGTGTAACTGCAATAATCACGTCATTCTCCTTAATGATAAATGCCCACTTTTGTGAACTCTTATTATGGTATAAGTTTATCAAAAACACCCAGATTATATATGAGGGTATATCGTTAATTTTAAGTAAGGCGTTTTAAAACTATCGCCTTTAGTCTATATAGCTAGAATGTTAGCTAGCTTAATTTTGTTATTTATGTGTCTCTAGATACGGCAAATGTAGCAAGTTTGGTTAAAACTTTTTTATATTTACCCTCTGGCAAGTCTTTTAAAGCTTCAAGAGCAAGACTTGAGTGCTCTTTTGCCCTAGTCAAACTATAGTCTACCCCACCGGTTTGTGAGACTATTTTTAAAATTTGATCAAAGTTTTCTGCTGACTTATTGCAAATTGCACTTCGTATTAGTTGTTTTTGTTGTGGATCACAGTGCTCCCGAGCGAAGATCATTGGCAGTGTCATTTTGCCTTCACTGAGATCATCTCCGATATTTTTTCCTATTTTACTGACATCGCCTTGAAGATCTAAAACGTCATCAGCAATCTGAAAAGCCATACCCAAATGCTTACCGTAGTCTTTCATTGGCTGGATGTCTGAACCAGCGAGGATAGCGCCGCACTCCATTCCAGCCTCAAAAAGCTTGGCTGTCTTTCTGTAGATGACGTCTTTGTACGTTGTTTCATCTAAATCGGGATTCCCTGCATTGGCCATCTGCTGAACTTCGCCCTCTGAGATCACATTAGTAGCATCAGCAAAAACACTCATAATCGGCATATCAGAAATTTCAACCAACATTTGAAAGGCTCGAGAATATAAGAAGTCACCGACTAGTACACTGGGGGCATTGCCCCATATTTCATTAGCGGTTTCCCGCCCTCTTCGCAGTGCTGAGACATCAACCACATCATCATGCAATAAGGTAGCGGTATGAATAAACTCAATAATAGCTGCAATTTTAATATGATCATTGCCATTGGAATAGCCATTGGCTAGCGCGCTTAACAAAACTAGCACTGGACGCAGTCGCTTGCCGCCGGAGTCAACAATATAACTCCCTATGTTTTCAACTAAACCTACTTCTGACTTGAGGCTATCAAGAATAAGCTGATTGACCGATTGAAATTCGTCGGCTACGCAATTGTGGAAAAATGCCATTTTTTAACGCCATACCTACTATGTTTATGCATGCCGAATGCTAGGCAGACCGCGGTTCACTGTCAACCCTATATATGCATATTAGAGCAACTCTATGGATTTAACTATTGAAGCAAAGGGAATAACTAGTTACGATGCGCGCTTAAGTAGTAGATCAAAAAGGATCCCATGACTTTTATACCTGAATCTTCTTATTCGAAAGAAGAAATTTTAAAATGTAGCCGCGGCGAGCTATTTGGCCCTGGCAATGCAAAACTTCCTGCGCCAAATATGCTGATGATCGATAGGATAACCACAATCAATAATACTGGCGGGACTCACGGCCTAGGCCAGATCATTGCAGAAATTGATATCACTCCAGATTTATGGTTTTTTGACTGTCACTTTGAAGGTGACCCGGTAATGCCTGGCTGTCTTGGTCTGGATGCACTTTGGCAACTGGTAGGATTCTTTTTGGGTTGGAATGGCAACCCAGGAAAAGGAAGAGCCCTAGGAGCCGGTACAGTAAAGTTTTTTGGTCAAATCTTACCTGATGCTAAAAAAGTTACTTATAAATTAGATATTACCCGACTTATTCAGCGCAAATTGATTATGGGCATCGCAGATGGCAGCGTTGAAGTTGATGGACGTGAAATATACACAGCAAAAGATCTCAAAGTAGGTCTTTTTGAAAATACTGAGAATTTCTAACTATTGTTGGCTGTTTAATTAGAGGATAACCAATGAAACGAGTAGTAATTACTGGATTGGGAATAGTTTCTTGCCTTGGGAATGATAGAGAAACTGTTTCAAAGTCGTTAAAGGAAGGTATTTCAGGTATTCGTTACCGGGAAGACTTTGCCGAAATGGGTCTTAAATGTAATGTCGGTGCAACACTAGATATAGATCCTAAAGAACATATCGATAGAAAAATTATGCGTTTTATGGGCCCTTCGGCTTCTTACGCCTATATAGCTACTGATCGCGCGATTGCCGATGCTGGCCTTACCGAAGAGATGGTTTCAAACCCTCGAACAGGTCTTGTAATGGGTTCTGGCGGTGTTTCTGGTGAAATGTTTACCGAGACCATCGATGTAATGCGCGAGCGTGGCATTAAGCGCGCAGGCCCTTACAGGGTAACCCAAATTATGGCCAGTACGGTTTCAGCCTGTGTTGCCACTCCCTTTAAAATTAAGGGTGTTAACTATGCCCTCGCTTCTGCCTGCGCAACCAGTGCACATTGTATTGGTCATGCGGCTGAACTTATTCAGCTAGGCAAGCAAGATATTCTTCTTGCTGGTGGTTCTGAGGATATGCATTGGTCTATGGCAGGAATGTTTGACGCTATGGGCGCTTTGACAAGCAAATATAATGACAATCCTGAGGTTGCCTCTCGCGCCTATGATGCGGATCGCGATGGCTTTGCTCCGGGTCTTGGTGCTGGCACTGTAGTGGTTGAAGAGCTGGAGCATGCCCTAGCCCGTGGCGCTAACATTATCTGTGAAATTACCGGCTATGGCGCAACTTCAGATGGTGCCGATATGGTTGCCCCTTCTGGTGAAGGCGCAGAGCGCTGTATGCGAATGGCGATGGAAAATATTGATGGCCCAATTGATTACCTCAATACCCACGGTACCAGTACACCCGTAGGCGATTTAGCCGAGTTAGGCGCTATTCGCAATACCTTTGGTGATAACTGCCCAGATATTAGCTCAACCAAGTCATTATCTGGTCATAGTTTGGGTGCGGCTGGTGTTCATGAAGCGATTTACTGTATGCTAATGATGGAAAATAACTTTGTCGCTGGCTCAGCTCATATCGACAATCTTGACGAAAAAGCAGAAGGCCTTCCGATTGTCCTAAAGAGTAAAGACAAAGAGCTTAATCGCGTTATGTCTAATAGCTTTGGTTTTGGCGGCACTAACGCTACCCTAGTGATGGAGAAATATTCCGGTTAGTTACTTTGGTATATGGCAAAAAAAGGCACCCATTGGGTGCCTTTTTTAGTGACTAAAAACAATTTAAAGGGCTTCTAGAACTACCTCAGCACTAGATACTTCAAAACCACTTTCATCAACATTAAGCAATTCTACTACGCCATCATTGACGATCATGGCAAAGCGCTTGCTTCTGACACCCATTCCAAAACCTGTTCCATCAAGCTCTAAGCCCAATGCAGTTACGAAGGTACCATTACCATCCGCCAGCATAAGAAGATTTTCCGCATTGGAACTTTTACCCCATGCATCCATCACAAATACATCATTCACTGAAAGGCAGGCGACTGTGTCAGCGCCTTTGGTAATAAAGTCATCATACTTAACCACAAAGCCCGGTAGATGAGAAATAGCACAGGTAGGGGTAAAGGCACCTGGTACCGCAAAAAGAACCACTTTTTTACCGGCGAAAACGTCTGAGGTTGATAGTCCGGTCGGCCCCTCTGAACCCATTATGGTAAACATACCTTCCGGTAGTTTATCTCCAACTTTTATCGTCATTACTAACTCCAAATTTTAATTGAGCGTTTAAATCCCTAAAACGGAATATCATCATCAAAAGCAGAGTCACCAGCTGGAGCTGCTGCTTGAGGGGCTGCTTGCTTCTGCTGAGCCTGTTGCGGCTCAGATTGAGCATAGTCTGGTTGGGACTGGTCATAACCACCCTGTCCTGTCTGACCACGGCTATCTAGCATTTGCATTTCGCTAGCAACAATTTCTGTAGTGTAGCGATCTTGGCCATCTTGACCCTGCCATTTGCGAGTGCGCAATGAACCCTCAACATAAACCTTGGAGCCTTTCTTGACATACTGTTCGACAATTTCAGCTAAACGATTGAAAAACACCACACGATGCCATTCAGTGCGCTCTTGCTGATCGCCAGTATTTTTGTCTTTCCATGATTCAGAAGTGGCAAGACTTAAGTTAGTGACTGCACCACCTGAAGGCATATATCTTGTTTCTGGGTCCTGTCCACAGTTACCCACTATAATTACTTTGTTAATTCCGCGTGCCATTTGTTTCCCCTGTCTATTTGCGATTTAAAAAGGGTTGTAAGCTTTCTAGATCTATTAAGGTTTTGTTTACCTTAATATACGCTAAATCTTCACCCTTGATGAGCAGTATATCTTCTACTCCAACTATATTTGAAACACTTTTTATAAATTCATTGGTTTTTGTTTTTTCAACATGCAAGATTAACGTCTGAAGCGGTTTTGGCGAGGTCATTGTAAGTGCCACAAAACACCAAAATAACAGCATAAATGCTAACAACCAAAATACCCCATCTGTACCAATAGTACTCAACGCCCATCCACCAAGAATACCTCCTGCAAAAGTACCCAAAAACTGGCAGGTTGAATAAATACCCATAGCTGTACCCCTATTACCAACAGGGCAAACTTTACTTAACCATGAGGGTAGTAATGCTTCCAAAAGATTAAACGCCGCAAAGTAAATAAATAGCATTAATACTATGATGAAACCACTCTGTGAGCTACCCAAGACAAACATTGCCAATGTCATAAGCGCTACTGCTGATACAAATACCTGCTTTTGGATATTGCGCCTTTCTGAAAGAATTACGGCAGGCAACATAGCAATAAAACCTCCACCTAACAGGCTCAAATAAACCCACCATAACTGGTCTGGATTAATCGAAAGCTGATGCACCAATATGCTGGGTATTACAACAAAAGCCGCCATCAAGGTCAGATGAAGAAAAAATATACCAATATTAAGCCGAATTAATGAAGGCTCGCACAGTAAAGTACCTAGCTGCTGTAAATCTGTCTGTGTCTCTCGATTTTTGCGTATCGAGTGAGTTTTTGGAATGGCTTTAAATATGATTAAAATACCAATCAAACCGAGTAATGCGGTAAGCCAAAATATACCTGGCATACCATAATTTGATGCTACAACTGGACCTAACACCATGGCGATAGCAAAGGACACACCTATACTACCGCCTATTGATGCCATAGCTTTAGTACGATTTTGCTCAGCAGTGAGGTCGGTTACAAGTGCCATTAATGTACTTGCAATAGCACCCATACCCTGAAGTGCTCGACCAGCGACCACACCGATTGCACTATCTGCATTGGCCGCCACTACACTGCCTAGTATAAATAATAAAAGTCCACCTAAAATAACAGGTCGACGGCCGATTTTGTCTGACAATAGCCCCAAAGGTATTTGAAATATTGCTTGGGTAAGGCCATATATACCTAGGGCAAGGCCTAACAGAAATGCCGAAGACTGATGATAGCCGTCAAAGTAAAGCGACATGACTGGCAACACCATAAACAAACCCAACATACGAAAACCGTATAGGCTGGCAATAGAGATTACTGCTCGCTTTTCTACTGGGGAAAATTTGTTTAAATTCTGGGGGCTATTAGTCAATGTAATCGCTTATTAATTGAATTGCTATATGGCTTACTATAGTAACAGTCAGATGGGCGCGGGAAAATAAATATCGTCCAATTTTTTATCTATTTATTAACCAATCAATTAACCAATCAATTCATCTATATTCGCAATAGAAGAGTAAATAGTATTTAAATTTGTTCTATTTCACTTTGCTCGGCCAATGCCAAGCACTTTATAATGGACCCTTTAACCTAAATAAAAGTAGACCTAATGGATACAATTCAAGTTCGCGGAGCAAGAACCCATAATCTTAAAAATATCGATTTAGATATTCCCCGCGACAAGTTGATTGTTATTACTGGACTCTCAGGTTCTGGGAAATCATCCCTAGCATTCGACACCCTTTATGCTGAGGGACAAAGGCGCTACGTAGAGTCACTTTCTACCTATGCCCGTCAATTTTTATCGATGATGGAAAAGCCCGATATTGATCATATTGAGGGCCTTTCTCCAGCAATTTCTATAGAACAAAAATCTACAAGTCATAATCCGCGTTCGACTGTGGGTACTATTACCGAAATATATGATTATCTTCGTTTACTTTTTGCTCGGGCCGGAGAGCCCCGATGCCCTGATCATCATCTCCCCCTTAAAGCTCAAACAGTAAGTCAGATGGTGGATCAGGTACTTGAACTGCCTGAAGGGTCAAAATTAATGCTATTGGCGCCGGTGGTTCAGGATAGAAAAGGTGAGCATGTTCACTTGCTAGACAACCTTCGCAGGCAAGGATTTATTCGTGCTCGAATCGATGGGCTAATCTGTGATCTTGATGAGGCCCCTGCCCTTGATAAAAATAAAAAACACAGTATTGAGGTTGTAGTAGATCGCTTCAAAGTTAAGGAAGGGATTGGAATACGAATGGCAGAATCCTTCGAGACGGCTCTTGGCTTATCTGAGGGTATTGCGCTTATTAATTACATGGATGGTGATGAAAAGGATTTAATGTTCAGTGCAAAATTTGCCTGTCCTATTTGTAACTACAGCTTAACCGAACTTGAGCCTCGGTTGTTTTCATTTAACAACCCTGCCGGAGCTTGTGAGACGTGTGATGGTCTTGGTATTCACCAGTATTTTGATGTTGATCGCATTATCCAACACCCTGATGCTTCGATTGCTGAAGGTGCCATTCGTGGCTGGGATCGACGCTCTTTATTTTACTTTAATATGCTCAGCAGTTTAGCAGAGCATTATGATTTCGATATCGAAACACCCTGGAATGAGTTATCACAGATCCAGCAACAGAAAATTCTGTTTGGTAGTGAAGATGAAGAAATCACATTCAACTACGTTAATGACCGCGGTACGGTATTTAGACGTGAGCACAGCTTTGAGGGCGTTATCCCCAATATGGAGCGTCGATATAGGGATACGGAGAGTAACTCGGTTAGAGAGGATCTGAGTAAGTATATGGCGACGTCGGAGTGCCCAGATTGTAATGGCACCAGACTTCGTAAGTCAGCACGCAATGTCTTTGTGGATGAGAAGCGCATCGAAGATATCGTCTCCATGCCAGTGGGTGAATGTTACGATTATTTTCAAC
>DKNZ01000009.1 GCA_002469845.1 Cellvibrionales bacterium UBA7375
GTGGAGCTACGCGGGATCGAACCGCGGACCTCTTGAATGCCATCCAAGCGTTCTCCCAGCTGAGCTATAGCCCCAAATTTGGAGGTCGAATGATAGGGATCAGCTGACGGCAAGTCAAGCTTGCTAAATACTAATTGAGCCTATCCGAGCTGTTGATAGGCCTTTTCCATTTTTTTGAGCTTTTTCTTGCCTACACCACCCAGTAAATCAATGGCATGCCGCAATCTTGCTCGGGACATATCAGCACCCAAAAGTGCCATAGAATCCATCACCGATATTGAGGAACTACTGCCGGCAATAGCAATAAATAAGGGCGCCAAAAAGGGCTTCATTTTGATATCCATAGCATCAGCAATTGATTTTAGTGCATCGAAGATATTATCCCGCTGCCATTGCTGAATAGATTCCAACCGCCAGAGAGAGAACTGCAATACTTCCATTAATTGGTCGTCCTCCATTCCCGTCGAACGCAGGTCTTCTTCACTGATCGGCAACATACCTGATACCAGATAACTGCCTAGTGGCGCTATATCCGACAATGTTTCCATTCGCTGTTTGGCGAAGGGTAAAAATGCCATCAGGGTATCTCGATTGAGTGCCCACTGTTGAAGTCGGTCAGCCAGTTGCTCGTCGGTTAATTCTTCGCGAATCCACATGCCGTTTAGCCAGCTGAGTTTTTCCACATCAAATATCGGGCCGCCTAGGGATACTCTTTGGATATCAAATTCTTTAAGCATGTCATCTAGGGTGAATTTTTCGCGCTCATCGGGCATCGACCAGCCCATTCGACCCAAATAATTAAGTAGCGCCTCGGGCAGATAACCCATGCGCTGATAATACAAAATACTGGTGGGATTTTTTCGCTTGGAAAGCTTACTTTTATCCACATTGCGCAATAGAGGGAGATGGCAAAAAACCGGTATATCCCAGCCAAAATACTGATAAAGCAAAATATGCTTAGGTGCAGAGTTAATCCACTCTTCGCCACGGATTACATGGCTAATCTGCATAAGATGATCATCCACCACATTCGCTAAATGATAGGTAGGCATACCATCTGCTTTTAGCAGAATTTGCATATCAATTTGCGCCCAATCAATACTAATTTCACCGCGCAGCATATCGTTAAAGGTGCACTGCCCTTCTCTGGGCACTTTCATTCGTACCACATAGGGCTCATTATTCCCTAGGCGCTTGGCAATTTCTTCTTCAGATAGGTTTTCGCAGTGACCATCGTAGCCCAGCGGCTGTTTTTCTTGCATCTGAGTGGCACGTAATTCATCCAATCTTTGTGGCGTGCAAAAACAACGAAAGGCATAGCCTTTTTCTATTAGCTCCTCAGCATATTTGCGATAAATATCTGATCGCTCACTTTGACGATAGGGGCCCTTATCGCCACCTACATTTGGACCCTCATCCCAGTCTAGCCCGATCCATGAAAGTGCATCTAAAATAGCCTGCTCGGACTCAGGTGTAGATCGAGTCTGGTCGGTATCCTCTATACGAAGTAAAAACTGTCCACCCTGGCTACGGGCAAATACCATATTGAACAGTGCCACATAGGCTGTACCCACATGGGGGTCTCCTGTTGGCGAGGGCGCAATTCTTGTTCTGATCGTCATTTTTAGTCCAATCGTTTTAATCAGCAAAGCAGATTAATACTGCCACAAAAAAACGATTATACGTTTTCTGTCGTTGTTCTGTTACTACAAATTTTAATTTTAAATGGTTACTGATTAATTAATAAGCGTAATAACCAAAATGGTATAGAGGTTATAGATAAAAACCATAACCAAATATGACCCTTTTTAGTGCAATTTCTCGTATCATGCGCGAAAATCATAATGCGTTATAAATTTATGCCTATGGCGCATATCAAAATAAAAGGTTTAAGGAGAATTTATGCCCAATCAAGAAAAAATATTTGTTGTTGTTAACCCTACTTTAGACAAACAAGTAGCTCTTGAGCGCGCACTTATTACCTCACAGCTAATGACTCCTAAGCCAGAGATCTGTGTGTTTGTTGCCGTCGATAGCAATACGGTTAACTTGGATGCCAGAAATCCCAATATATACCGTGATACCGATTGGTTTGAACAGCAAATTCATCGACCTCTTAAGCAGGCAGGCCTTAAGTACAGAATTGAAATTTCATGGTCAAATGATTGGCAAGGTTCAATCATGGCCTCGGCTAAACAATTTGGCGCCACTCGAATTATGATTCGAGCCGGCAAGCCAATTAAAAGCAAACGCTTTATTTTTGCAGAGTCTAAATGGGAGCTACTTAAAGAAGCTGTATGCCCCGTTATATTAGTTCGCGATGAAGCAAAACCTCAGCGCAAGGTGATTTTGGCGGCCGTCAACTTTCAGGCTTCTAGAATTAACCAAGAAACGCTTAATAATAATATATTAGAGAGAGGCATGAACTTAGCAAAAAGTTATGGTGCAGATTTTCATGTTGTAAATGCCTATATTGATTCGCTTCTCTACCCTGATCGCGGCAGATTGGCCAAGCATACGGGTCTGAGTCAAAGCAATACTCATGTTGAACAGGGTTATACCGATGAGGTAATTTCAAGGGTCGCCAAAAAGATAGATGCAGATGTGGTGATTATTGGCACCCTCGGGCAAACAGGTTTGACCAAGACACGCCGAGGCAATACTGCTGAGCGAGTTATATCTGCATTAGATGTGGATGTGGTAGTGGTTAATTCAGAATATTAGTAATGATTTGTACAGACTGGGATCATACCCAGTCTGTATTTTAAATTTACTGCTCAAAAACAACCGTCTTATGTCCATGAACAATCACTCTATTCTCAAGGTGATTGCGCAACGCTCTCGCCAAAACTAAGGTTTCAACATCCCTTCCCAAACGAACTAAATCAGCCTCGCTGTGGCTATGGCCAACTCGAACAACATCCTGATCAATAATTGGACCTTCGTCTAGATCTTCAGTGACATAATGACTGGTTGCACCCACCAATTTAACACCCCTTTCATAGGCTTTTGAGTAAGGATTAGCACCAATAAATGAGGGAAGAAAGCTATGGTGGATATTAATCATACGGCCTCTATATTTGGTACACATATTGGGCGGTACAATTTGCATATAGCGTGCTAGAACCACTGTATCTGCATTATAGGAGTCAATAATTGTTTCCATTTCTGCAAAGGCAGGCGCTTTATTTTTGCTGTCTACAGGGACATATTTAAATGGAATATTGTGCCACTCAACCATTGACCTTAGGTTTTCATGATTTGAAATAACACAGCTGATTTCACAATCAAGTTCACCGCTATGCCAGCGATGAAGTAAATCAGCTAAGCAGTGGGACGCATGACTGGCTAATAGCACAACCTTTTGCGGCTGCTTGGAGTCGTAAATCTCCCAGCGCATATCATAACTTGCAGCCAGTGCTGAAAATTTTTCGCGAAATTCATCCAAACGGATCGATAGCGAACTGGCCTTTAGCTCGTTGCGCATAAAAAACCAATCACTGTCTGGGTCAGCATGATAATTAGACTCCAGCAACCAGCCGTTGTGGTCAGCAATAAACTGACTTACTGCCGCAACAATACCCACTTTATCCGGGCAATGAATAATCAGTCTGTATGTATGATTATCTGTTTCGCTCATCACATTATGCTCTATTTAGTTACTTTAGATGATTAATAAATAGAATAAGATATTCTACAATTTTCAACCTATGTGCTTATTATCCATCAACTGCGTAGGCACTGCAAAATTT
>DKNZ01000016.1 GCA_002469845.1 Cellvibrionales bacterium UBA7375
CAAGGCTGGGAAGTAAAAAGTCTTCGTGAGGGTCAAGTAAATCTGACCGATACCTATGTCATAGTTAAAGATAATGAAGCCTGGCTGTTGGGCACAAATATAACGCCACTAAAAACAGCATCTACTCACTATGTTACTGAGCCTACGCGAACGCGTAAATTGCTATTAAATTATCGTGAGTTAAAAAAGATAGAAGATGCAATAAAACAAAAGGGTCGAACCTGTATTTGTACTGCTCTCTATTGGAAAGGCCATTTGGTTAAGTGCGAAGTTGCACTGGCAAAGGGTAAGGTTGCATATGATAAGCGCATGGATTCAAAAGAGCGCGATTGGAGCCGGCAAAAACAAAGAATTATGCGAAATCCCTAAGTGTAAATACCTGAAATTTGTTAATTTTTGACTGGCTTTTCAAGTAAACTTTCCTCAGGCATGACACATTTAAGCTTAGTCTCTAATAGCTTCTCAATGGGCTCTAATCGAAACGCATCATCTTCACAGGCAAAACTTATTGAAGTTCCTGTTTTACCTGCCCGCCCGGTTCTTCCTATACGATGAACATAGTCCTCTGGCTCTTCAGGCAAGGTATAGTTAATCACATGACTAACACCATCAACATGAATACCTCGGCCAGCTACATCTGTCGCTACCATCACTTTTAAAGCACCATTTTTAAATGATTCTAACGCTTTCATTCGACGATTTTGCGGGACATCACCAGACAGGATGCCGACTTTAAATCCTTGTTTTTTTAGTTTTTCATAAAGTGTTCGACAAATATCACGCCGATTGGCAAAGACCATTACTGAATCTACTTCATCAGATTTCAAAATATTTTGCAGTAAAATTATCTTTTCTTCAGTAGAGGCAATATAAATTTTCTGCTCAACAGTATCAGTTGCAATTTTTTCGGCATCAATCTCTACGGTAACCGGCTCGAAAGTCCAAGATTGGGTTAGGCGCATAATTTCAGGAGTAAATGTGGCTGAATATAAAAGTGTTTGACGATCTTCTTTTTTAGGGGTTAATTGTACTAAGCGTCTAACCTGTGGGATAAAACCCATATCCAACATTCGATCGGCTTCATCAATAACCAAAATCTCAACCTGATCCAAATAGATATCTCGATTATTAGCAAAATCCAAAAGCCGCCCTGGTGTTCCCACCAAAATATCACAGTGCCCGCGCTGTAGTTTGGATAACTGCCTACCGTAGTCCATACCACCTACCAAACAGTGCACGCCAATATCAACATGCTTGACCAATTGAACTGCATCATCCGCTATCTGAATCGCTAACTCTCGGGTTGGCGCCATAATCATGGCACGAGCCTCACCCAAGTAACGCTGACCCTCAACTGGATGCTTAAGCAAATCAGCAATAATACTTAGTAGAAATGCAGCCGTTTTTCCAGTACCTGTTTGAGCCTTACCTACTAGATCATAACCATGTAATGTATGGGGTAATGAAGCCGATTGAATAGGGGTGCAATATTCAAATCCCGTATCCTGAATACCATGCATCAACTGAGCAGGAAGCTCAAAGTCATGGAATCTTGTTTTACCTTCTTGAGGCTCAACCACAAACTGTGAAATATCCCATTTTTGCCCTTTTTTAACCCTAGACCCTGATGATCTGGCGGTTTTTTTAGGCTTAGATTGGGTCGATGGTGCTGACGCTTCTTTATTAACAGATTGTTTGGGAGTCTTAGTCAAAGGGCTATATGCTTTTTTAGTTTTCTATTAAGGCGAAAGCTTTTGGGCCATCACCGCCAATTCACAATGGCGCAACTATAGCAGAATTAAGATTTATTCGCTTAGACAATCACTAGTCAAGCTTAATTGATAGGTAATTTCAAATATTTAGGCTACAACTTTGGTAAGAACTTATTTCCAAAAACCTAGGGTGATACGATCTAAATTATTATAATCTTGCTTGGTAGTGACCTCATTAAAGCCTGCAAATAACATTAAGTCTCTTACTGCCTTCCCCTGATCATAACCATGCTCTAAGACAAGCCACCCATTAGTATTTAAATACATAGAACTTTGGCTAACTATAACTTTTATATCATCCAACCCATCAACTCCAGAAACTAACGCAGTTTTGGGCTCAAAGCGCACATCACCCTGAGAAAGATGTGGGTCATCCTTGGCAATATAAGGTGGGTTACTGACGATTAAATCAAATTTATTATCCTGCTGTTTTATTGCATCGAACCAATTACTTTGAAAAATACTTACATTAGAAAGCTGTTGTTGATTACAATTATCTTGAGCCAGCTCAACGGCACCCAGTTGTGCGTCCACCGCAAACCACTGCATATCTAATCGCTCAGATGCAAGCGCTAAAGCAATAGCACCAGAACCTGTTCCCAAATCCAAACCGCAAGCTTGACTTGGCAAACCTAGCTTCAGGACAATTTCGACCAAGAGTTCAGTTTCTGGACGCGGTATCAGCGTATCTGAGGAAACATTTAAATCCATCGACCAAAACCCGCGAGAACCAGTTATATAAGCGATAGGTGTGCCCTTAATACGCTGATCTAAGAGAGATTTAAATAACGTCTGATGAGTTGGTGAAACTGTATTATCAGGCCATGTTCGCAACCAGGTGCGATCTTTATCAATAACATGACATAAGAGAAGCTCGCAATCTAGCTGTGGTGTATCACTAATGGATTCTAATTGGGATGATAATGAAAGTAACTTGGAAATACTGGCCATTCTAATAAGCCATTATTCAGAGAGAGTGGCGAGCTGTTCAGCCTGAAATTCGTTAATCAATGGCTGCACCACCTCGACCAGACTCCCCTCCATAACCTCGCTTAATTTATACAAGGTAAGGTTGATCCTGTGATCAGTAACACGACCCTGAGGAAAATTATAGGTTCTAATACGCTCAGAGCGGTCACCACTACCAACCAAGTTTTTACGTTGCTCGGATTGTTCTTTTTCTGCCGCATCCGTTTGTGCATTATTCAAACGTGCCTGCAGGACTGACATCGCTTTAGCACGGTTTTTATGCTGCGAACGCTCATCCTGACATTCAACTACAATACCTGTTGGCAAGTGGGTAAGACGAATTGCGGAATCAGTTTTATTGACGTGTTGCCCGCCAGAACCCGAGGCACGAAAGGTATCTACCCGCAAATCACCCTTATTAATCTCAATAGCATCCTGCTCATCAGCTTCTGGCATTACAGCAACAGTACATGCCGAAGTATGAATTCGACCCTGAGATTCAGTCTCAGGCACTCGCTGAACACGATGAGCGCCAGACTCAAATTTCAGCATGGAATACACCCCCTTACCGACAATTCGAGTAATAATTTCTTTATAGCCGCCGTGATCACCCTCATTCATGCTTATCACTTCAACCTTCCAGCGCTGACCCTCAGCAAAACGGCTGTACATCCTAAATAGGTCGCCAGAAAAAATAGCCGCCTCATCTCCACCAGTTCCCGCACGAATTTCTAAAAAAACATTGTTATCATCATTGGGGTCTTTAGGTAGTAGTTGCCTCTGTAAATCAAGCTCTAGAGGTTCTAATCGAGATTCTGCTTCAGCTAGCTCCTCTTGTGCCATAGCACGCATATCAGGATCGGAATCCTTAAGTAATAACCTGGCTTCATCTAGATTATTAATAACTTCCTGATAGCTTAAATAAGCCTTAACCACAGGTTCTAACTCCGCATATTCCTTTGATAGATCTCTAAATTTATTTTGCTCTGCAATTATTTCAGCATCACTCAAAAGAGCGCCTACCTCTTGGTAGCGCTCATTGAGATTATCTAGTTTTGACAGAATTGATGCTTTCATAGGGTTATTTTCACTTTTATATTAAAAAAACCCTGTATGGAAATAACATCAGGGATAACTACTGGATTATGGTTTTAATTCAATGCCGACTGCATGCAACACAGCCCTATACATCGATTGTGGTAGCGCATTTTCGGCAACCTGCACTCTCAGATAACCCATTTCATGCGCATTTTGTGCAATTCTATCACTGGGCACTACTAAGGGTATATGCTTATCCGCTGGAATATCCATAGCCTGAAGCAATTCACCACTATGCACCACAAGACAACCGACACTAGACATAAATTTTTTCGCTTGTGCCAGATTATCTGATTTAATTTGACGTTGATACAATTCGCAATATTCGACCGTTGCGCCTCGCCGAACAAGCTCCTCTCCCAATGTTTGTCGACCCTTTCCACCACGCAAAATAAGCACTGACTTACCTTTTAAATCTTGCAACTGAGGTAACTCTTCTAGCAAACCTTCCGTATTAGGTTTTTTCTCAGGGAAACTCACTGAATAATTATATTCATAAAATACATCGGCAGTCTGTTGACCCACTGCTAAAAAATCAATTTCTTTGGGCAACTCAGGCCAGCGTTGGGCGATTATTGGCAAACCGATTTCAGCAGCGTTGGCACTAATAAAAATAACTTGGTCAAACTGTTGCAGACGATCAATGGCGTTTGCAATTGACTCATAGTCCCTATCATTTTTAACCACGGGTAGTATTTTCATAATGGGAATATACCTGAAGGGAATAGAGGCTTGCTCTAAAAGCTTTAGAAAAGCATCATCTTCTCGCAAAGGCCTTACGACTAAAATAGGCTTATCAGGCATTGTAATTATTACCCATGACCGCGGAAAGTATTTCACCTGCGCCCATAGAGAGTAATTTATCGGCTAATGCTACACCTAATCGCTCAGCATCAGTTGCTGGCCCCATCATTGATGTCTGAAGCAGTGTCTGACCATCAACACTGCCAACTAAACCACGAAGTTTGATTGATTGATCGCCTGAATTAAATTCAGCAAAACAAGCAATAGGCACTTGGCAACCGCCTTGCAAGCGACGATTTACCGCTCGCTCGGCAATAACACAGCAGGCTGTTTTCCAGTGATTTAGAGGCTCTAAAAGCGCTAAAATAGCCAAATCATTAGAACGGCATTCGATGCCCACTGCACCCTGCCCAACTGCTGGTAGGCATAGATTAGTATCCAGCTTTGAGGTAATTCTGTGAGCCATATCCAGACGAATTAGACCCGCACTAGCAAGAATTAATGCATCATAGTCACCCTTGTCGAGCTTATCTAATCGCGTATTCACATTGCCACGCAAATCTTTGATTTTTAAATTGGGAAACTTTGCACGTATTTGTGATTGGCGACGCAAACTTGAAGAGCCCACAACCGCATTGTCTGGCAACTGGCTTAGTTCATTATACTTATTGGATACAAAGGCATCCGTTGGATCCTCTCGCTGACAAATCACTGACAAGCCAAGACCCTTGGGAAATTCCATAGGCACATCTTTCATTGAATGCACAGCGATATCCGCTCGCCCCTCGAGCATTGCAACTTCAAGCTCTTTAACGAATAGACCTTTGCCTCCCACTTTGGCTAGAGGTGCATCCAGTAATTTATCGCCGCGCGTGCTCATAGCTACTAACTCAACCTGCAAATCAGGATGATGTAGCATTAATTGATGCTTTACATATTCCGCTTGCCAAAGAGCAAGCGAGCTTTTTCTGGTCGCAATTCGCACTTTATTTGTCACAGTTGTAACCTGAGATAAATTATCAGCCCCCATTATCATCAATTTGTGACTATTTGTCAGAGTAATCCGCACTAAATACCCTGTTTATTAAAATATTCTCATCTCAGAGGCTAAGTTCTACCCCCTAACCATCAGGATTAGCTATAATCGACTAAATTCAACCGACTGGGCAATAGGGTCAATGAGTAAATCTAACAAAAACAAAACTAAACAGCCGAATAATTCTGCAACCAATGCCTCATGGGGCGCTCGCTTTAATGAACCTGTCGATGCTTTTGTGGCGCGCTTTACGGCCTCAGTTGATTTTGATCAAAGGCTTGCGCAGCAAGATATTCAGGGCTCCGTAGCCCATGCCAAAATGCTAGCTAAGGTTGGCATTCTCACTACCGATGAACTCAATCAAATTATTGATGGTCTCGGTCAAATTGGCAATGAAATTACTCAAGGAGAATTTGCTTGGTCGCAAACCCTTGAAGATGTTCACATGAATATAGAAGCAGCTCTAACTGATCGTATTGGAATTGTCGGCAAGAAACTACACACCGGACGCTCTAGAAATGATCAAGTAGCCACCGATATTCGATTGTGGCTTCGCGATCAAATTGATAGCCTAAAACCACAAATTAGTGCCTTACAAGAGAATATTATTGAGTTAGCCAAAAGTGAAGCATCCACCATAATGCCCGGATTTACTCACTTGCAAACCGCTCAACCAGTGACCTTTGGTCATCATCTTTTAGCTTGGAACGAAATGATACAAAGAGACTATGAACGTCTATGTGACTGCAGAAAAAGACTCAACCAAAGCCCACTGGGTTCGGCAGCACTCGCGGGAACTAGCTATCCAATTGATCGTGAATTCACTGCCTCAGAGTTAGGTTTTACGAAGCCTTCTGAAAATTCCCTAGATTCGGTTAGCGATCGAGACTTTGCCATTGAGTTCTGTGCCTTTGCCAGCCTTCTAATGACACATTTTTCACGTATATCTGAAGAACTCATTCTATGGGCTTCTGCTCAATTCAAATTTATTGATCTGCCAGATCGCTTTTGTACAGGCTCATCTATAATGCCACAAAAGAAAAATCCTGATGTACCAGAATTAGTTCGAGGCAAAACCGGCAGAGTAACTGGCCAACTTATTTCATTGCTCACACTAATGAAGTCACAACCATTGGCATACAATAAAGACAACCAAGAAGATAAAGAACCGTTATTTGATACTGTGGATACAGTACAAGACTGTCTTCGTGCCTTTGGCGATATGATTCCAGCCATACAGGCCAATCGAGAATCTATGTATGAAGCCGCTCGAAGAGGATTCTCCACTGCAACAGATTTGGCGGATTACTTGGTCGGAAAAGGCATTGCCTTTAGAGATTCCCATGAAATTGTTGGTAGCGCCGTCGCCTATGGTATAGAAAATAATAAAGATCTATCCGAGATGAGCCTTGAAGAGCTGCAAAATTTCTCAAGCCTAATTGCACAAGATGTATTTGATGTTCTTACTTTAGAAGGCTCAGTTGCGGCGCGAAATCATCAAGGTGGTACTGCACCAGACCAGGTAAAAGCTGCTGCAGATAGGGCATTAGCGCTAATTAAAAGTCGAACTTAATCTGTTCGCCTGATTGCTCCAAACAGGCATTTGATAACATATTAATGAGCGGTTCGCCGCTCACGGTGTTTTTCCAAACGCCACGGTCAGAATCACCATCTAACTTAAAATGAAAACCGCCAGAACGAGCCGCCAACCAAATTTCACCCAATGCCGGCTGGCGGGACAAAATAATTTGAGATCCATTGGCGTCACAGGTAATAGTCAACATACCCGCTGTATTTTCATAATCCAGATCTGCACCACTATCATCAATGCTGACTTCGATAGAAAACATAAGATCATCGACCATCTGGTTAAACTGCGCTTCTGTCATAATTTGGGTACCTGTTAATAAGATGGCAGTGATAATTGTTTGAGTGTGATCCGCCACTACCGCTATACTAACGTTTTTTGCAAGGTAACAGAATATGCATCAACGACTCATCCTAATATTAACAGTATTTTTATTCTGCGGTTTAAGTGGCTGCGGTAATACGGGTGATCTATATTTACCTGAAGACACAACAACCAGCCAAGATAAGGACTAACAGCCATAATGCATAGCTCAGTAACCACCAATGGCAACCAGCGAACCATGGAAGATGTCCCTCTTAGGGATATTATTCAAAAATATGGCAGTCCATGCTATGCCTACAGCAAGCAGGCAATCAGTGAAAATTTCTTAGCCTATCAACAAGCATTAAGCTCGCGGAATCATCTTATCTGTTATGCGGTAAAATCCAACTCTAATATAGCGGTATTACAAACACTAGCAAACTTAGGGGCTGGTTTTGATATTGTGTCTGTCGGCGAACTAGAACGGGTTCTGATGGCTGGAGGTGATCCGACTAAAGTCGTTTATTCTGGTGTTGCCAAAACTGCAGATGAAATGCGCCGTGCGCTAGAAGTAGGTATTCACTGCTTTAATGTCGAATCTGAATCTGAATTAATACTGTTAAATAAAACAGCCGCAGAAACTAATCAAATGGCGCCGGTTTCATTGCGCGTCAATCCTGATGTAGACGCTAAAACTCACCCCTATATTTCTACCGGCCTTAAAGAGAATAAATTTGGTATAGATATAAGTCGAGCCTATGAGGTCTATCAGCAAGCAGCTAAGATGGATCATATCAGTGTGGTTGGTGTCGATTGTCATATAGGCTCACAATTAACTGATATCAGTCCATTTATTGATGCTATGGGGCATTTGTTATTACTAGTTGATCGCTTAGCTGAGTCAGGTATTAACCTTAAGCATATTGATATTGGCGGTGGCTTGGGTGTTCGCTATCAAAACGAAACTGTACCGTCTTTAGCAAGCTATATAGACGCTTTAGACCCATTACTTAAGGATCGATCAGAGACTTTAGTTATGGAACCTGGCCGGTCCATTACTGCCAATGCCGGCATCCTATTGACGCAAGTTCAAGTTATTAAAAAAAATGGCGACAAAAATTTTGCCGTCGTTGATGCGGCCATGAATGATATGTTGCGACCTGCCCTTTATGATGCTTGGATGGATATTAACTCAGTTGAAATAACATCTGACATATTAAAATCAGACTACGACGTTGTTGGACCAGTATGTGAAACTGGAGACTTTCTAGCCAAAGACAGAACCCTTGCGATTAAAGAAGGTGATTATCTGTACCTGTCCTCAGCTGGAGCCTATGGTTTTAGTATGAGTTCCAATTACAATAGTCGCCCCAGAGTTGCCGAAGTAATGGTCGATGGCGATCAAACACACCTTATCAGAGCGCGCGAGACCATAGAGGATCTTGTGAGAGGTGAACAACTGGTTAAAGAGCAATAATGGAGCTCGCTGTAATGTTGATAAAATTTACCAAAATGCATGGTCTTGGCAATGATTTCGTAGTCATTGATGCCGTGCGTCAGCATATTAACCTCACTACCAAAGCCATTAAAAAAATGGCAGACCGCAATGTGGGAATTGGCTGCGATCAAGTACTCATTCTTGAACCACCCGCCGACAAAAATAGTGATTTTAATTATCGCATCTTTAACTGTGATGGAACTGAAGTTGAGCAGTGCGGCAATGGCGCTCGCTGTATGGGTCGTTATATTGCAGATCAGCAATTATCAGGCAAACAAACGGTACTATTACAGACCAAAAATCGTGTAATGGAAGTCAGCATCAAGCCTAAAAATCTGGTTACAGCTAATATGGGCGCACCCATATTTACGCCAGCAGAAATTCCCTTTATCTCAAATCAAGAAGAAAAATTATACCCTATTGAAACTGATACTGAGCGCTATGAAATCGCTGCTGTTTCAGTAGGAAATCCCCATGCAGTCATACAGGTAAAGGATATCGAAACTACTGCAGTGAATGATATTGGCCCTCAAATTCAAGCTCACAATCAATTTCCCGAGAGCGTTAATGTTGGCTTTATGCAAATTATCGACCGCCAAACTATTAAGTTGCGTGTGTATGAGCGCGGTGTGGGTGAAACTCAAGCCTGTGGCTCTGGTGCCTGTGCAGCGGCTGTAGCGGCTATTCAACAGAACTTGGTAGATTCCAAGGTAAAACTTGAATTAGTGGGAGGTGTACTATGGGTCGAATGGCAAGGTAAAGACCAGCCTATTTTAATGACAGGCCCTGCTGAAACAGTTTTTCATGGAAAAATAAAGCTATGACAGCTAAAAAAAATAATCTAAATGAACAATCGTTGGTTCGCGATTACCTGAGTCAGAATCCAGATTTTTTCGAACAAAACCCAGATGTTTTTGAAGCCCTCAACATTTCCCATAACAGTGGCAAAGCTATATCTCTAGTTGAGCGACAAATTGATCTAATGCGAGACCGCAATAAGGATATGGCTACTCAAATAGATCAGATGCAGACCACTGCAAAAGACAATGCATTACTGATGGAAAAAACCAAACGCCTAGTTTTAAATTTGGTTCAAGCAAAAGATTTAACCCAATTAATCAAAGCACTAAGTGTTAGCTTAAAAAGTGACTTTTCCACAGAATTTTTTAGTCTTACTCTTATTAATGACGACATCATTGCCGCAAAAACAGCCGCTAATTTCGTTTCTAAAGACGAGGCCAAATCAATTATTAATGACATACTAACTGCTCAAAAAGCCGTATGCGGCGCAAGAGAAGAAGAACTTTCTCTGTTATTTGGTAATCAAGCAAAAGACATAGGCTCTATATTAGCACTGCCACTTAAAAACAGTGTTACCTTTGGAGTGCTAGCTTTGGGACACAGAGATCCGAGTTTCTACTCACAGGAAATAGGCACAGTTTTTATTGATTATATTGGCGATCTACTCAACGAACTTATACCCAAATTTTTAATATATAAAAACTAACGTCTGGATTTACGCTTTCTTTTCGAGCCCGAACTTCCGGTTTTACCCTTCGCTTTAGAGCGGGAATTAGAGGTTTTTCTGCGATCTGAATTTTTCGTTCTGGGCTTCTTCGATCGGTCCTCAGTTTTTCTAGTGGAAGTTCTTGGCTTTGCTGTATGTGATTGACTAGAACCTTTATCGATAAGCTCAAAGTCAATTTTTCTTTCTTCTAAATTAACCCGAACTACCTTGACCCGAACCTTTTGGCCCAATCTAAAGGCTCTACCCGTTCGCTCTCCCACCATTCGGTGCTGGGAGGCTTCATAATGATAGTAGTCTTTTGGCAAACCGGTGACATGAATTAAGCCCTCAACCATCAATTCATCTAACATAATAAATAGGCCAAAACCCGTGACCGCATTAACAACACCGGTATATTCCTCAGAAACCCGATCCAAAAGGAATTCACACTTTAACCAATTAACAACATCGCGTGTCGCCTCATCAGCGCGACGTTCTGTGACTGATAAATGCTCGCCGACCTCCTCTAGAGTATCCAACTCATAGGGGTAATAAGCAGCCTTATCAATATTAGATTGTTTTTTGGGTCTTCGAATATGAGACGATTTTTTACCACTTTTAATCAAACTGCGAATAGCACGATGAACCAATAGATCTGAATAGCGACGAATAGGCGAAGTAAAATGTGTATAAGCATCAAATGCCAAACCAAAATGACCCAGGTTTTCACATTGATACACTGCTTGACTCATTGAGCGTAATAATACCGATTGTATAATCTGCGCATCATCACGATGCTTGACGCCATTTAGTACCTGACGATAGTGCATTGGTTCTGGCTCGTTACCACCACCGAGCCCAATCCCAAGTTCACCCAGGAAATCCCGAACCGAAATTAAACGCTCCTCGCTTGGCCCCTCATGAACACGGTAAAGTGCCGGCAATTTAGACTGTTGCAAAAATTCTGCAGCGCATAGGTTAGCGCACAACATACACTCTTCAATTAATCGGTGCGCATCGGTTCTATCCACTGGAATAATCTGACTAATTTTACGCTTACTATCAAACAATATTCGCGTTTCTTGAGTATCAAAATCTATAGCCCCTCGCTGATTTCGACATTTCTGTAGTCGTTGCGATAGACTTTTTAAGGCGTCTATTTGCGGTAATACTGCATTAAACTGCTCTCTCGCCGCGACAGGTTCAGTCTGATCTTGATCCGCTATCATCTGGGCAACCTGCGTATAGGTCATGCGCGCATGAGAATGCATTATCCCCTCATAAAACTGATAATCTGTAATATCCCCCTGCTCACTGATTTGCATTTCGCATACCATACAAAAACGGTCTTCTGCGGGATTAAGTGAACAGAGGCCATTGGATAATTTTTCCGGTAGCATTGGAACTACATGATTAGGAAAGTAGACCGAATTACCTCGCGAGAATGCTTCTTTATCTAACGCCGACCCCACAGTGACATAATGAGAAACATCGGCAATAGCTACAATTAGCTCCCATCCACCTTTTGGTTTGGGCCGGCAAAAGACCGCATCATCAAAATCACGAGCATCTTCACCATCAATGGTAATTAATGGAATAGACCTTATATCAACTCTTGAATCCGTATAAGTAATCTCAGAGGGGATCTCAGCAGTTTCAGCGACAATCTCATCAGTCCATTTAAAAGGGATGCCATAATTGCGAACTGCCATATCAATTTCAATACCAGGATCTAAATGCTCTCCTAAGACTTCAGACACAAAGCCAACAGGTAAACTATTCCGCGTAGGCGGCTCTAAAATATCAACCACCACAATCTGTCCTGGACTTGCTGGGCAAGGACGATCTCCAGAGATAAGAATATCCTGACTAATACGCGGATTATCTGGCCTAACAAAGTTGATACCACTCTCGCGGAAATAACGCCCAACTAATTGTTGTGTAGCGCGCTCGACAATATCGACCAATGATCCTTCAGGTCGGCCACGCCTATCCCATCCGGCCACTCTAACTAATACAATATCGCCATCAAAAACTCGACGCATTTGGGCGCTAGAAAGAAATATATCTTCGCCCTCTCCGCTTAGTGGCGAGACAAAACCAAAACCCTCCGAATGACCTATAACTCTACCTTTTATTAAATTCAATTTCTCTAAGGTGCCATATCCTCCACGGCGATTTCTTGCAAGCTGACCATCTCTTTCCATCGCATTTAGTCGTCGGCGCATGGCTTCAACTTGCTCAGGATCGGATAAATCTAATGCAATGCAAATAGCTTCATGGGTTAATGGGCCTACGCTGTGCTCAAGAAAATCGAGCATAAATTCGCGGCTAGGAATTGGATTTTGATATTTGGATGCCTCTCGACTAGCAAAGCTATCCTTTATAGGTTTTTGTTTTTTCATAAGTATCTATATTAAAATTTCTTACAGTCTATGACTTATACAACTCAGAGAAAAGAATTTCTTTTTATATCGCTGTTTTTGTTGAATAAAAAAAACCTCGCGGGAGCGAGGTTTAAAGAGGGAGTAAATAACAAGACCAACCTGTATCATCTATGGTACATAGCAACTACCCTGTCGCCAAAAAAGGTGACCACCATGAAACAGCAGCCCAATACATCCATCGAACAAATTTGGTCGAAGGAGTGCAACTACAGAGACTTAACAATGGTGTATGGGTTTATGCTTGCGAACCAATGTAAATCTATAATTATACACAGGGCCGTAAAAACTAGACCTAGTATTTAGTTGCTAGCTGAATTAATAATAGACCCAATCCACTGGGATTGCTTAGGAAAAAAGCCAAAAAAAAAACGACCCTTTGGGTCGCTTTTTTTGAATGCTTATTTAGCCAGCTTTTCTTTAATTCTTGCTGATCTTCCAGAACGATCTCGAAGATAATATAACTTAGCTCTTCGAACTGCACCGCGGCGCTTAACCTCAATACTGTCAACGAGCGGGCTATAGGTTTGGAAAGTACGCTCAACACCAATACCATTTGAAATTTTTCTTACGGTAAACGCTGAATTAAGTTGGCGGTTGCGCTTAGCTAGCACGACACCTTCAAAGGCCTGAAGACGCTCGCGACTGCCTTCTTTCACTTTTACTTTTACTGAAACTGTATCACCTGGCCCAAAGTCCGGTATTTTTTTCTCCATCTGCTCTGCTTCTAATGCAGCGATGATAGGCATCTTATTTGACATTTTTTTGCTCCTCAATTTACATTGGTTGGTGGCAAGCCACCTGATTTAGAGCTCTGTACAGAGAGGATGGCTCTATCCTTTGCCATCATCTGCCAGCGCATCACTCATTTCCTTGAGTAAGGCTAGCTGCTCAGTATTAAGCGCTAACCTGTCCAATAAATCTGGTCTTCTTTGTTGCGTTCTCAATAGCGACTGCTGTAGTCGCCACTGTCTTATTTTTTCATGGTTTCCAGATAACAAAACATCTGGGACCTTTAAATCTTGGTAATTGTCAGGTCGCGTATAATGCGGACAGTCTAAGAGACCCTCTGCAAATGAATCCTGACTTGCTGATTCACTATGACCTAAGGCCCCGGGAATCTGCCGTATCAATGCATCAATTAAAACCATAGCGGGAATCTCACCGCCACTCAACACATAGTCGCCAATTGACCATTCCTGATCCACTTCTAGCTGAATCAATCGTTCATCAATACCTTCATAACGACCCGCTATCAGAATAATCGATTGTTCAGCTGCCAAATTATTCACCGCAGCTTGCTGCAAAACCTTACCTTGAGGAGAGAGATAAACTACCAACGGCTCTCCATCAATCCACTCTTTTGCGGCTTTTATTGCCCTGCGCAATGGCTCAATCAAAAGAACCATACCAGGACCACCGCCATAAGGGCGATCATCAACTGTGGAGTGAGCGTCATCGGTAAAATCTCTTGGGTTAAAGCTAGAAATATCTAGTAACCCCTGACTTACCGCTCGACCACTGACACCATAATCAGTCAATGCTTCAAACATCTCTGGAAACAGAGTAATCAACGCTATTTTCATAACTAGACCCCGCCACCTGTTCCGATCATTTAAAAATCGGGATCCCAAGTCACATCAATTCGCTGCGCACCCAGATCAATTTTTAGTACATACTGCTTAGAGTAGGGAATTAATCGTTCTCGTCGATCAATACTTTCCACATCACCTTTGACCACAATGACATCATTGGCCCCAGTCTCTAGTAATGAGGTCACAACCCCTAGTCGCTCTTCAGTATCTTCAAAGTGGTTATAAACCACTAAATTTTCAAGTTGATGCCAATAAAACTCACTATCACTCAACTCGGGTAGTAATGCTGCGTCAACTCGGATATCTTTTAAACACCAACTTCGAGCAACATCACGATCATCAATTCCTTTGAAGCGGACCACCAAACCATCACCATGGTTTTTCCATTCATCAACTTGAATGGATTCTAGCCTACCTTCTTTATCAACCAACCATGGTTGATAGTCAAAAATTTTACTTGTCTGCTCAGTGAAAGACATAACTTTCACCCAGCCACGCACACCAAACACAGCGGAAATTCGCCCAACAATGAGGGTTCCTTGAACAATGTCAGTATTGCTCATAGGATAAACTCCTCTTATGCTGCTTGTTTAGCTGCCTCTTTAAGCAACGAAGAAACACGATCACTAATCTGTGCACCCTGGCCCTGCCAGTATGTCGCGCGATCTAAGTCAATACGCAAACGCTCTTCACCACCACGCGCAATAGGATTAAAAAACCCAATACGCTCGATATAGCGAGCATCACGTGCTTTCCGTGAATCGGAAACTGTAATGTGGAAGAACGGACGTTTTTTTGAACCACCGCGAGCCAATCTAATTGTTACCATCTACTGATACCCTATTTTTGGACGATTTTTAACGCCCTAAATTGTCTGTTTAATCATGCCCTTAAGTCGCAATACGCAAATACACCACGACCCTAAGAAAGGCGCGGTATATTACGCGAAATAAAGCTGAAAGGAAACCTCTTTATTAAGTTGCGTTTTTTAAACTAAAAAGGGTATTTTTTTGCCACTAAAATCTCGGGAACCCACCGGGCGGTAAACCGCCACCTGGAGGCATGCCGCCGCCCAAGCCACGCATCATATTTTGCATGCCTTTACCCTTCATTTTTTTCATCATCTTACCCATTTGCTTATGCTGTTTAAGCAAGCGATTGAGATCTTGAATGGTTGTTCCTGAACCCTGAGTAATACGCCTTTTTCTTGAACCATTAAGAATATCTGGATTAGCACGCTCTTTTGGCGTCATAGAATCAATAATGTATTCCATTTTGCTAAATTGTCCAGTCATATCTTTTTGCTGAGTCATTTGCGCCATATTTCCCATACCTGGGAGCTTATCCATCATACTCTCCATGCCGCCCATCTGCTTCATTTGCTGAAGCTGTTCACGCAGATCTTCTAAATCGAATCGCTTGCCCTTGGCAACTTTTTTGGCAAATTTTTCTGCTTTTTTCTTATCAACTTTGCGTTCTACATCTTCAATAAGACTGAGCACATCACCCATGCCTAGAATTCGAGAAGCAATTCGTTCGGGATGGAATGGCTCTAGCGCATCAGTTTTTTCACCGACACCCAAGAATTTAATCGGCTTGCCAGTTACATGACGCACTGAAAGCGCCGCACCGCCTCGAGCATCACCATCAACCTTGGTTAGGATTACCCCGGTCAGTGGAAGAGCTTGGTTAAAGGCCTTAGCAGTATTCACAGAATCCTGACCAATCATGGCATCGATCACAAACAGCGTCTCGACCGGATTTGCCACTTTATGAATCTGCTGGATCTCTGTCATCATTTCTTCATCAATCGCTAAACGACCAGCCGTATCGACAATAAGTACATCAACAAATTTAGTTTTAGCCGCGGCTATCGCTTGATTAACAATATCAACCGGACGCTGTTGCTCTGTGCTTGGGAAAAACTTTGCATTCACTTCGCCGGCTAGTGTTTTCAACTGTTCTATTGCCGCAGGACGGTATACATCCGCCGATACCACCATGACTTTTTTCTTTTCGCGCTCAGTTAAAAAGCGTGATAATTTGGCCACAGACGTGGTCTTACCCGCACCCTGAAGACCGGCCATTA
>DKNZ01000059.1:0-177 GCA_002469845.1 Cellvibrionales bacterium UBA7375
AGAAACACAGTTTCAACTGCAACTGGAATCTCAAGGCTGTGCCAATGCCGGCCTTTGCTACCCACCGCGCAATCAAATACTTACTATTGACCTAACGGCTGGCACCGTTGCCATTACCGAGCCAACTGTTAAAGCCTTAAAGGCTGATTCAGAAGATAATATTGCATCGACGCCCCT
>DKNZ01000059.1:503-8616 GCA_002469845.1 Cellvibrionales bacterium UBA7375
GGTTGATTCTTTTATTTGCACTGGTCGGTGGGCTTATTCTTAATTTAATGCCCTGTGTTTTCCCTGTCCTTTCTATCAAGGTATTAAGCTTTACACAGCAGCATCAAACTATTTCAGAAAGACAGCGTCACGGCGTTGCCTATACTGCTGGCGTAGTGAGTAGCTTCGTTGCCATAGCTGCAATTATGCTCTCCCTGCGTGCAGCCGGAGAAGCCATAGGCTGGGGCTTTCAACTGCAGTCCCCAAGCTTTGTTCTTTTTTTAGTGTATTTATTTATTCTTTTAGGTCTTAGCCTGTCTGGCTATATGCAACTGTTTTCTGGTTTGATGTCCGTTGGCCAATCTTCCAATACCCATAATGGCCTTGGATCTTCATTTATGACAGGGGTGTTGGCTACCACCGTAGCAAGTCCCTGTACGGCCCCTTTTATGGGGCCTGCATTAGGCTTTGCAATTTCTCAAACAAGCCTAGTGGCATTATTAGTATTTGCCTTTTTAGGCCTTGGTATGGCACTGCCTTTTGTGGCGCTCACATTGATTCCATCCCTGACCCAAAAACTGCCTAAGCCCGGCCAATGGATGGACAATTTAAAGCAATTTTTGGCCTTCCCTATGTACCTTACCGCGATATGGCTGCTGTGGGTTGTTGGTCGGCAAACAGGCATAGAAATAGTCATCGCTATCTGTGTTGGGCTTGTACTCATGGTGATGGCTATTTGGTTTTGGCAATTAGCCGCTAAAAATAGCCCATCAACTTTTAATACATTGATTAAATTAGTCGCAATTGGGCTGTTTATCAGCGCTATCGCTTATCCGAGCACTAAACTTGAAAACAACGATCAACCTAGATGGCAAGACTATTCACCCCAACGATTATCAGAACTTCGTCAGTCCGGCCAGGCAGTGTTTGTTAATTTAACCGCTGATTGGTGCATAACCTGCTTAGTTAATGAGCGAATTGCCATGGGTGAGGGCTTTTACCAAGCGCTAGAGGATAACAACATTAGCTATCTAAAAGGCGACTGGACCCATAAAGACCCTGAGATTACCGCACTACTTAATCAATATAACCGCAATGGTGTTCCACTTTATTTATTATTTGCAAAAGATTCGGGATCAGCAGAAATTTTGCCACAGTTTCTAACTACAGCTATTTTGATTGAAGCTCTTGAGAGCGTAAATTAAGATTTTAGAAGCATTTAGCCGCATTTTTAGTGTTTTTATCTGCAAATTTAATATAATTGTCCCTTTTAAGCCGAAGAAATATCAAGAATAGATACAAAAAATCCCATAAAATGCCGCTAAAATTCATGAAAATACGCATAATTTCTTTGAAAATATATCCATATTGCATAAAATACAAGCCAATCACTCATCATTAAAAACAAATTTTCTCGTATTATATCGGCACATTTAATGATAATTGCGAATTTTAATGATTTGTAGCGCTATTTTCTTAGAACTTGCACCTAAAATGTGCAAACTTGAGGGGAAACTGTCGACTATAAAACAATAAGTGCTGTAAAAATGCCGTTAAAAACGCATATTTTCTTCTAACTTCGCTTAAATACTTATATTTTATATAAATAATAGACAGTTTGGCTTTTTTAGTGCAGACTAAGCCCAAATTGACCTATTGCTCGGGGATTTATGTCAACAATACTTATTTTAAATGGTCCTAATCTCAATCTGCTCGGCACCCGCGAGCCCGATAAATATGGCCTTGAAACTCTAGAGCAAATTAATCAACAGTTAACCGCTGCCGCTGAGATAGCAGGGCATACAGCCAATTGTTTTCAAAGCAATGCGGAACATGACCTGATACAGCGCATTCATGATGCTAAACAGGAAGCTGTCAATTACATTATATTTAATCCCGGAGCATTTACTCATACCAGTGTAGCTATTCGGGATGCACTACTTGGCGTGGCAATTCCATTTATAGAAGTTCATCTCTCCAATGTTCATGCAAGAGAAGAATTTCGCCGTCACTCCTATTTTTCTGATATTGCCGATGGTGTTATTTGTGGATTCGGCGCAAACAGTTATAGCCTCGCCCTACAGGCAGTGCTTACTAAACTTGAAACTAACTCCTAACTAGTGAGAGCGCAGGATGGATATTCGTAAAGTTAAAAAATTAATAGAATTGTTAGAACAATCTAATATTAATGAATTAGAAATCAATGAGGGTGATGAATCAGTACGTATCAGTCGTGGCGGAACAGCCGTGACCTATGCTGCTGAACCGGCACCAGCTCCTGTAGCGGCGGCGCCAGCTCCTGTAGCCGCCGCGGCTGCGGCTGAAACTGCCGCGCCCGAAAGCGAAGAAATCAAAGGGCATGCCGTTAAATCACCCATGGTTGGTACTTTTTATGCTTCTCCCGCTCCTGGGTCACCCGCATTTGTTTCAGTGGGACAAACAGTTGCGGCCGGCGATGTGATTTGCATCATTGAAGCCATGAAAATGATGAATCAGATTGAAGCCGACAAGGCCGGTACCATTGACGCCATTTTGATCGAAGACGGTGAAGCCGTAGAGTTCGATCAACCTATAGTTACTATTATTTAATCGCTGCTAGGAACCGCAATATGCTGGATAAAGTGCTTATCGCCAACCGCGGCGAAATTGCCCTGAGAATACTTCGCGCCTGTAAGGAGCTTGGCATTCAAACAGTGGCTGTTCACTCCAAAATCGATGCCGAACTCAAACATGTAAAGCTTGCAGATCAGGCTGTCTGTATTGGACCTAACCCTTCACCCCAAAGCTACCTTAATGTTCCGGCTATAATTAGTGCCATGGAAGTAACCGGCGCTCAAGCTGTTCATCCAGGCTATGGCTTTTTAGCCGAAAATGCTGATTTTGCTGAGCAGGTGGAAAACAGCGGTTTCACCTTTATTGGCCCTAAAGCAGAAACCATTCGCACCATGGGTGACAAAGTAGCCGCAATTCAAGCTATGAAAGTAGCCGGCGTGCCAACAGTACCTGGCTCAGATGGTCCATTATCTGAGGATGCCGATGAATTGCGCGCAACTGCACTACGCATCGGCTATCCAGTGATAGTCAAAGCAGCCGCTGGTGGTGGCGGTCGCGGAATGCGCGTGGTTGAAGATGAAGAGACTCTTATTAATTCGGTCGCAATTACTAAAACAGAGGCCGCCGCTGCCTTTGGTGACGGCACAGTGTATATGGAAAAATTCTTGCAAAACCCACGCCACGTCGAAGTTCAGGTTCTTTCGGACGGTCAGGGTAATGCTATCCACTTAGGCGATCGCGACTGCTCTCTTCAGCGTCGTCACCAGAAAGTGATTGAAGAAGCACCCGCTCCGGGCATTCCAGAGGAAGCCAGACAGGGTGTGTTTGACAGTTGCGTTAAGGCCTGCGTGCAAATGAACTATCGTGGCGCCGGAACCTTTGAGTTCCTTTATGAAGACGGTAAATATTACTTTATTGAAATGAACACCCGTGTTCAGGTTGAGCATCCTGTGTCCGAGATGATTACTGGCGTCGATATTATTAAAGAGCAATTAACTATTGCCAGCGGTCAGCCATTGAGCACCAAACAGGAAGATATCGTTTTCCGTGGCCACTCGTTTGAATGCCGTATCAATGCGGAAGATCCTAAAACTTTCTTGCCACAACCGGGTAAAATCAAGACCTATCATGCCCCCGGCGGAAATGGCGTAAGAGTTGATTCTCATATCTATAATGGCTACAGCGTTCCCCCAAATTACGACTCAATGATTGGTAAGATTATCACCTATGGTCGCGATAGAAATTCCGCACTTTCACGTATGCGCAACGCTCTGGATGAAATGGTAATCGATGGCATTAAAACTAATATCGACTTACATGCTGACCTAGTTCGCGATGAAGAATTTAAAAAGGGTGGTGTTAATATCCATTACTTAGAGAAAAAGCTCGGATTATAATTGGATTTTCCATAGGGCATCAAAAAATAAGTGAGTGCTTACTATGGTTTCAAGTCAATGGATACAATTTAATATTGAAGCAAGCCCCCAGAAAACTGAACAGATAGAAAATGCTGTTCTGGACGCTGGGGCCGTTTCGGTAACTCTGCAAGATGCCGCCGATCAGCCCATATTAGAACCCGGCGTGGGTGAAACCCCACTCTGGGATAGCTGTATCCTAACCGCACTTTTCCCCGCTTCGATTGACACCTCAACAACCGAACAGCAAATTCAAGCTAATTTGTCATTTTCTCTCTGTTCATCATGGCAACTGGTTGAAAATAAAGACTGGTCCCAAGAGTGGAAAAAACACTTTAAGCCCGTTGCCTGTAGTGATTGTCGACTTTGGATTTGCCCTAGCTGGATAGAGGCACCGCAACCCGATGCGGTAAATTTGCGCTTAGATCCCGGATTAGCCTTTGGCACGGGTAGCCACCCCACCACCATGCTGTGTTTAAACTGGCTAGAAAAACAAACATTACAGGGTAAAACCCTAATTGATTTTGGTTGCGGCTCAGGCATTTTGGGTATAGCCGCGCTGTTATTGGGTGCCGAAAAAGTCTGGGCTATAGACAACGACCCTCAGGCCCTTTTAGCTAGCCGCGATAATGCTCAGCGCAATGGCATAGAAGACGAACGTCTTATTACGCTTCTACCAGAAGAGATTCCATCAGAGGCCAAAGCAGATATTATGGTTGCTAATATTTTAGCCAAACCATTGATAGATCTGGCGCCACAAATTAGCAAGCTCACCCTTAATAATGGGCAATTATGCCTTTCGGGCATACTCAGTCATCAAGTGGATCAGGTATCAGCAGCCTATATTGAGAAATTTATTTTTGCAGACTCAGTTATTGAAGATAACTGGGCACAGCTAGCCGCAACCAAAACTTAATAACAATTCAACAAAAAGATTCAAACAATTTTTAATTGATCACTTTTTAATCAACTCGGTTCGGAGTATGATTGCATCCTGTTGCCAAAGGGATTTTGGTTTTTAACTAAACTATTAATCCAAATTCTAGCGAAGACTTTCATTTGTTTACTATTGGCCCTTATCAAATAACCAATAAAACCCTTTTGGCGCCTATGGCCGGGGTGACTGACCTGCCCTTTCGACAGCTATGTCGTGAGATGGGTGCCGGGTTGGTAGTCTCTGAAATGGTGGCCTCTGATCCCACCACTTGGTCAACACGAAAATCTCGTTTACGCATTCAATTTGGCGATGAGCCCTCGCCAAAATCGGTACAAATAGCGGGCTATGATCCGCAAATGATGGCGCAGGCGGCACAGTTTAATGTATCGCAGGGCGCTGAAATTATTGATATCAATATGGGCTGTCCCGCCAAAAAAGTTTGCAAGCGAGCGGCTGGTTCTGCGCTGTTAAAAGATCCTGAACTGGTGCAGAGCATTTTAACTGCTGTGGTAAACGCAGTGGACGTTCCAGTTACCTTGAAAATACGCACTGGCTGGGACAGGCAAAATCGCAATGCAACGGAAATCGCTAAAATTGCCGAGCAGTCTGGTATTCAAGCGCTAGCCGTTCATGGTCGTACTAAGGCCTGCAGATTTGTCGGTGAAGTTGAGTATGACAGCATTGCTAAGGTGGTTGAGGCTATTTCTATTCCCGTATTTGCCAATGGCGATATCACCAACGCCTTACAGGCTGAAACTGTGCTCAATAAGACCGGCGCTTGTGGTGTAATGATTGGTCGTGGCGCTCAGGGTAATCCATGGATTTTCGAACAAATTAATCATTATCTTAAAAAGGGTGAATTACTTCCCGAGCCCTCTCTTGATGAGGTGGGCAAAGTAATGATTAGACACTTAACTGATCTTCATGAGTTTTATGGTGAAGCCGGCGCTGTCCGTATTTCTAGAAAACATATTGGCTGGTATAGCCGCTGGCTAGATGACAGCAAAGCTTTTACTAAAATATTTAATCAACATGAGACTCGACTGCAACAGCAGCAACAGCTTGCGGAATTTTTCTCAAAATGTCCGCCTCAGGAGCGAGCTGCATGACGTCAGAATTAGAAAATACAGATAGCTTCAAAGATTTGGTGGTCGAGCTGCCGGAAATAACCCAACAACAATCATTACGCAATCATGTGGCTGACTCTATGCAGCGTTATTTTCAAGATTTGGATGGTCAGGATACTAAGGAATTATATGACTTAGTCATGGCCGAAGTAGAACCTCCATTACTTGAGGCTGCTATGAAATATACGCGCAACAACCAGAGTAAAACTGCGGCTTTGCTGGGTCTGAATCGCGGCACGTTGCGCAAAAAATTAAAACAGTACAACCTTCTATAATTATCCGAGGATTAAATGAGCGATTTAAGAAAAATTTCCCGCGCCCTAATTAGTGTGTCAGATAAAACTGGCATTGTTGAATTTGCCCAAACACTGAATGAACACGGCGTAGAGATACTGTCTACTGGCGGTACATTTAAGCTGCTAAAAGAACAGGGTGTTCAGGTTGTTGAGGTGTCAGATTACACTGGTTTTCCAGAGATGATGGATGGCCGCGTTAAAACTCTACACCCTAAGGTGCATGGTGGTATTTTAGGACGCCGCGGCACCGATGAGAAGGTTATGGATGAGCATGGCATCAAAGCCATTGATATGGTGGTTGTAAACCTTTATCCATTTGCGGCAACGGTTGTTGATCCCAATTGCGAATTACCTAGGGCTATTGAAAATATTGATATCGGTGGGCCCACTATGGTGCGCTCGGCGGCTAAAAATCATCGTGATGTTGCGATTGTGGTGAATGCTAGCGATTACCAAACAGTCACTGAAGAAATGCAGGCCAATCAAGGGCAACTCGATTATGAAACGCGCTACCAGCTGATGGTAAAGGCGTTTGAACATACGGCTGGTTATGACGGCATGATTGCTAATCACTTTGGTGCTCGTGATACTAGCAATACAGCGCGTGATTTTTCCGATACCTACAATGTACAGTACGTTAAAACTCAGGAAATGCGCTATGGTGAGAATCCTCACCAAAAAGCAGCATTTTACACAGAGGCCAATCCAACCGATGCCAGCGTTTCCACTGCAACGCAAATTCAAGGGAAGGAACTTTCCTTTAATAATATTGCTGATACTGATGCGGCCTTAGAAACGGTCAAACAGTTTGATGAGCCGGCGTGTGTGATTGTTAAACATGCTAACCCCTGCGGTGTGGCTGTCGCGGTCGATATATCAACTGCCTATGAATTAGCTTTTGCCACCGATCCAGAATCTGCTTTTGGTGGCATTATTGCGTTTAACCGCGAATTAGACGCAAAAACTGCCGCTGATATTTGTGAAAAACAGTTTGTTGAAGTGATTATTGCACCATCGATTGCTGAAGAGGCAAAAGCGGTAGTGAGCGCTAAGAAAAATGTGCGACTTCTTGAATGTGGCGCTTGGAATGACCAACGTCCCCAGGATTTTGACTACAAACGGGTTAATGGCGGGCTGTTAATTCAGCATCGTGATAACGGCATGATTAGTCATGATGATTTAAAAGTAGTTAGTGAGCGGGTGCCCTCTGAGCAAGAAATGAAGGATATGCTGTTTGCTTGGAAAGTGGCGAAAATGGTTAAGTCGAATGCCATTATCTATGCCAAAAATAATCAAACAGTGGGTGTAGGTGCTGGTCAAATGAGCCGTATTAATAGCGCGCGAATTGCTGCCATAAAAGCTGAACATGCAGGCCTTGAGGTCAAGGGTGCGGTGATGGCTTCCGATGCATTTTTTCCTTTCCGTGATGGTATTGATAATGCGGGTCAAGCCGGTATTAGCTGTATCATTCAGCCAGGCGGCTCAATGCGTGACGATGAAGTAATTACGGCAGCTAATGAGCACGGCATGGCTATGGTATTTACCGGTATGCGCCACTTCAGGCACTAATTTTTTGTAACATTAAACGGGTGCTTTAATCCGCTTAAATTCTTTCAGTGCCAATTCGCGAGACTGTTTTACATCTACAATTGGCATTGGATAATTCTCTCCTAGAGATACATTAGCTGAGGCTAATATTTCTGCCGGTGCCAGCCAAGGTGCATGGATATATTTTGCCGGCATATCGGCTAATTCAGGAACATATTGTCGGATATAGTCACCCTGCTTATCGAACTTTTCACTTTG
>DKNZ01000038.1 GCA_002469845.1 Cellvibrionales bacterium UBA7375
ATTTCTGTGAGCCCGCGCAATACCACAGCGACTTCAGTCACTCAGCATATTCACCCAGTAGATAAGAAGAAGAAACCACAGCTACTGACGCGCTTGATTCATGATGGCAAGTGGGATCAGGCATTAGTATTTACTAAAACCAAGCATGGTGCCAACAAACTTACCAAGCATTTGGAATCTGAGGGTATTGTCGCTGCGGCTATTCATGGCAATAAAAGTCAGGGTGCGAGAACCAAGGCCTTGGCAGGTTTTAAAGCCGGTGAAATTAGAATTTTAGTGGCCACCGATATTGCCGCCCGTGGATTGGATATTGAGCAGCTTCCTCAGGTGGTCAATTTTGATCTTCCCAATGTATCAGAGGACTATGTGCATCGTATTGGACGCACTGGACGTGCAGGGCAAACGGGCCGTGCGATTTCTCTAGTGAGTGCTGATGAGGTCGATTTGCTATCTGATATCGAACGCTTAATTCAGCAGTTATTGCCGCGCGAAGAAGTGGAAGGCTATGAGCCCAAGCATGCATTGCCGGAAACCACGCTAAGAGCTCCAGTAAAGCCGAAAAAGCCAAGAAAAGCACTGAACCGTGAGACTGGTGCAGGGAATAATAGCCGCCAGGGTAAAAAATCATCTGGCAGAAGATCGGGCTATGGTCAGGGTCCTAAGCCCGGCAATAAGAATAAGTCTGGCGGCCGATCTCAGACGGCCAAAGCTAATGATGGAACCAGCAGAGATTCTGGTAAGCCGTCAAATTCTCAAAGAAAATCACCATCCAAAGGAAAATCCGCATCAGGCTCGGGTAAATCACCCTATGGTTCAGGTGGTGGCAAGCGCAGTGGCGGAAATAACTTTTCCAGTAATCGTTCCGGATCCGATAGACGCGGTAACCGATAACTCATTTCATCGGCTCATTGAAAAGCTAATGAGCTATGTTTAAAACCCTATTTTAGAGAAAACTAATTAATGTTTGAATTTCAATTAAGCAAAGTAGCCACTTTTAAGAATGACTTACTTTCTGGTCTTACCGTTGCATTAGCATTGGTTCCTGAGGCTGTGGCCTTTGCTTTTGTAGCTGGAGTAGAGCCCCTAGTGGGTCTTTATGCGGCATTTATGGTGGGGCTTATTACCGCGGTAATAGGCGGTCGCCCCGGTATGATTAGTGGTGCCACAGGCGCACTTGCTGTAGTTATGGTGTCGCTGGTGGCTCAGCATGGTGTCGAGTATTTATTTATCACCGTAGTCTTAATGGGCATAATTCAAATTGCCGCGGGTATCTTTAAGTTAGGGAAATTTATTCGCATGGTGCCGCACCCTGTGATGCTTGGGTTTGTGAATGGCTTGGCTATTGTTATTTTTTTGGCACAACTGGGTCAGTTTGGCGAAGCGGGTCAGCCCGGTTGGCTTGATGGCACCTTTATGCAAGGCTCTATTGTCGATGTAGCCTGGTTGCAGGGCAGTGCTTTAAGCATGTTGTTAGGCCTAGTCTTGTTGACTATGCTTATTATTTATTTTCTACCCAAGATCACCAGAGTTATCCCCTCGTCTCTTGCTGCAATTTTGGTTGTTACCGGTCTCGTTTTGGGATTTGATTTAGATACCAAAGTAGTCGGTGATGTGGCCTCTATTAGCGGCGGGTTGCCCAGTTTCCATATCCCAATGGTGCCATTTACCTTTGAAACCTTAATGATTATTTTACCCTATTCAATTATTTTGGCGGCCATAGGATTGATTGAGTCACTATTAACCTTAAGACTTATCGATGAGATTACTGAAACTCGCGGTCGCGGTAATAAAGAATGCATAGGTCAGGGCGTAGCTAATACGGTGACTGGCTTCTTTGGCGGTATGGGTGGTTGTGCCATGATTGGTCAAAGTATGATTAATGTGAACTCCGGTGGTCGTGGTCGACTATCTGGTGTCAGTGCCGCTTTATTCCTATTGCTATTTATACTGGTGGCCTCGCCGTTAATTGAAAAAATTCCATTGGCTGCACTTATTGGGGTTATGTTTATTGTGGTTATTGGTACCTTTGAATGGTCAAGCTTTAGAATTATTGGCAAAGTGCCAAGAAGCGATGCACTTATTCTAGTACTAGTTTCTGGCGTAACTGTGGCCACAGATTTGGCCGTAGCCGTGGTGGTTGGGGTAATTGTTTCTGCCCTAGTTTTCGCATGGCAACATGCTAAATATATCCGAATAGATGCTAGAGAGGATCACAAAGGATCAACAGTTTATGCGGTGACAGGCCCATTGTTTTTTGGTTCAGTAACCTCATTTCTAGAGCGCTTTGACCCTAAACAAGATAACGATGATGTGGTGATTGATTTTGCACGCTCAAGGGTAGCGGATCACTCAGGTCTTGAGGCTATAGATACATTGGCCGAGCGCTATGAAAAAGCGGGCAAAAATCTGCATCTTGTTCATCTGAGTGAAGAATGTCGCAGACTGCTTACCAAAGCCGGCAATCTTGTTGAGGTCAATGTAATCGAAGATCCCAAATACTTTGTCGCCGATGACAGCTTGGCATAGATTGCACTAAAAAATTGTTATTTATCAACTAGCCAATACTTGAAATTTGGTTTTTTGCCCTCATCTTGATAACACAGGCAGATAATTGCCAAACATAAAGTGTTAATTAGGAGAGATAGCAAAAATGACAGCCAAGTCAAAAAGTAAAGTAGAAACTATGGGGTTCCAAACTGAAGCAAAGCAATTGCTTCAGTTGATGATTCACTCTTTATATTCTAATAAAGAGATATTTTTGCGGGAATTAATATCTAATGCATCGGATGCAACCGACAAGTTGCGTGTTGAAGCATTAGAAAACAGTGCGCTTTACGAAAGTGATGGCGACCTAAAAATTAGAATAGCAGTAGATGAAGACGCCAAAACTATAGAGATCTCTGATAATGGTATCGGCATGTCCAAAGATGAGGTTATCGCTAACCTCGGTACTATTGCTAAATCTGGCACCTCTGAATTTCTTAAAAACCTTACCGGTGATCAAAAGAAAGATTCACAGTTAATTGGTCAATTTGGTGTGGGTTTTTACTCCTCATTTATTGTTGCCAAGCAAGTTGTAGTAGAGACTCGCCGAGCAGGTGCTGCGGCAAATGAAGCCGTGCGATGGACCTGTGAAGGTGAGGCAGACTTTCAAATTGAAGCCATAGAAAAAGCGGATCGCGGAACCAGTATCACCCTTATTCTTAAAGATGATGAGCAAGAGTTCGCCAATGACTGGCGGCTGCGCAGTATTATCAAAAAGTACTCTGATCATATTGCCATTCCGGTTGAAATGGAAAAGATGCAACCACCGACTGAAGAAGGTAAAGAAGCAGATGCCGAACAGGCGCCCGAGTGGGAAGCCATCAACGATGCTAAAGCGCTTTGGACCAAATCGAGAAGCGACGTTAGCGATGATGAATATAACGAGTTCTACCGTCATATCTCCCATGATTTTGCCGAGCCACTGGCTTGGAGTCATAACCGAGTAGAGGGCAAGCACGAATATACAAGTTTGCTGTATATCCCCGGTATGGCGCCTATGGATCTCTATCAGCGAGAGGCAACCCGCGGTTTAAAACTGTATATCAAGCGTACCTTTATTATGGATGATGCTGAACAGTTTTTGCCCATGTATCTACGCTTTGTAAAAGGTGTTTTAGATAGTGCAGATTTGCCGCTTAATGTGTCTCGGGAAATACTACAGAGCACACCGATGGTTGATAGTATTCGTTCAGCACTGACTAAGCGTATCCTAGATATGCTGACTAAGATGGCGAAAAGCGAGCCCGAAAAATATGCAACATTCTGGACTCAATTTGGTGCGGTACTTAAAGAAGGGCCAAGTGAAGATAATGGTAATCGGGAAAAAATTGCTAAGTTATTCCGTTTTGCTAGTTCAACCAGTGAAGGCTCAGAGCCAAGCGTTAGTCTTACTGACTATATTGAGCGCATGAAAGAGGGGCAGGATAAAATCTACTACGTCACCGGCGATAGCCATGCAGTGGTAGCCAATAGTCCCTACTTAGAAGTGTTTAAAAAGCATGGTATCGAAGTCCTGTTAATGTCAGATCGCATTGATGAGTGGATGATGGGTTATCTATCAGAATTTGATGGCAAATCATTCCAAGATGTGGCCCGCGGTGACCTTGATCTAAGCGCAATTATTGGCAAAGAAGACAAGGCTAAAAAAGACAGTAAATCAAAGGCCAAGAAGAAAGATCAAACCGCCGAAGATACATTGATTGAGCGTGTTAAAACCCTACTAGAATCGAAGGTTGAAGAGGTTAAAAGCACCAATCGATTGACGACTTCACCCGCCTGTCTGGTGGTAGGGCAAAATGATATGGGTGAGCAGATGCGCAAAATTATGCAGGCTGCAGGTCAGGCAGTACCTGAGACAAAACCAATTCTTGAGCTGAATATGGATCATCCGTTAGTAACTAAA
>DKNZ01000089.1:0-646 GCA_002469845.1 Cellvibrionales bacterium UBA7375
GTTTGCCCATTAACCCATGAGTACTGCTGTTGTGAGTTGTTAGATATAATTTCAAAATCTCTATTTAATAGGCCAAAATTAGGCTCGCCTGATACGGCTTGACCTGAATAAGTCACAGTAAGTCGCAGGGTTTCATCGGCCTCAATTTCGGTTCTATCTACTTTTGAGGTAAGCGAAGCCCAACTGGGGATCGCTATCATAAGTAGGAAAATAGTTAAGATACTGTTGTTATACTGTCTGCTCATTTACCAACGCTCTTGCTGATTAGGTGGTGGACGTTGTCGTTCATTTGCCCGTTGCTGTGATTGATAGCGAAATTTTCGCCGCAACAGACCGCCGGGATCATCAGGCACTCTTCGCAACCACTGCTGTAGCTGTTGCTGTTCTTCGAGTTTTTCCTGTTCCGACTTTTCCTGTTCTGATTTTTGTATTTCGCTTAATTCTTGTTCAGCAGATTGTTCATTCTCTGCTTTTTCTTGATTTTGTTGCTTCTCAGACTCAGATTCATCTTCTTTTTGTTGCTGCTGATTATTATCTTGTTCAGTCTGCTCTTGCTCAGATTGCTGTTGAGTTTCTTCAGGCTCACTTTGTTCCGATGAGTTTTGTTGCTGGCTTTGTTGGGATTGATTATCCTGAGACTGACTAT
>DKNZ01000089.1:986-16506 GCA_002469845.1 Cellvibrionales bacterium UBA7375
CTGTGATTCACTATCCTGCGACTGATCTTGTTGCTGATCATTCTCTTGGGGTTGATTTTGCTTCTGTTGTTTCAGTTGCTCTACTAGCTTTCGATTAGCAATTGCATCTGCCATGCCGGGCTCTATTTTGAGTGCTTGATCATAGGCTTTAATAGCACTATCTAATTTACCCAAGCGTGCCAATGCATTGCCTAGATTATATTGATCATCGGCACTATTACCTTGTTGGTATTGTTCTACCGCAGCTTCATAATCACCATTTTTATAGGCAGCGCTGGCTTGCCATTGGGGATCTTTAAATACCAGCTGGGCGGTTGCCGTATCGCCTTTTTCTAAGGCATTGCGTCCCTGTTGATCCGCGGTATACCAAAGATCCTGCCAAACAGATGCCTCTGTGGGTGAGTGGGTGAATAATGTTGGCGCCAAAATTACTATATATATTGCACCTCTGCGGAAGCTGGCTAATAACAATGGGATAAGCAATATTATTAGCCAAAAGCCACGATCTTGCCAAATATCAAAGTCTCGATCATTAACTTCTGTAGTGTTGGAGAATTCTTGGGCTATAGCCTCAGAAATAGCACTAATATCGCCATCATCATTAGTCAGATTAAAATAATGACCATTGCCAATAGCCGCCAGTTGTTTAAGAGATGATGTCTCAAGTCTTGGCAAGATAATGCTATCGTTCTGATCTTTAACAAAGCCGCCATTGGCTAATGGAATAGGGGCCCCCTCAGAAGTACCTATACCTAAAATATGAAGGCGTACATTGCCCTCTGATAGCTGGGAGGAAATATCTGCAAAAGCAGATCTATCCACGCCATCGGTTATAAGTAATAAATCTGCCTGTTGATAACCGCCATTAATAACTAGCTCAAGAGCAGTAGCGACCGCATCTTCGGTATTACTGCCATAACTAGGTAGCAATGTTGGGTTTAATGTCGGAGTCAGGCTAATAATGGTATTGCTGTCCTCGGTCAAAGGAGAGACGGCAAATGCTTCTCCGCTGTAAACCACTAGTCCAGTAAAGCCCTGTATACGATCTTTTAAGATATCGATCATTTTAAATCTAGCTCGTACCAACCGACTGGGGGATATATCTTGGGCAAGCATTGATGGCGATAAATCTAACACTAATACCAATGCTGAATCTTCTTTATACACGGGTTGTGGCAATTTACTCCAAGTAGGTCCGGCTAAACTAAGACAAAATAATAGCCAGCAAAGGGCAAGGCCTCGCACAAAATATTTAGCATAATTATTATTCTCCGAGCCATTTTCCATTAGGTAGGGCAGTAGAGCAGGATTAATAACTTTGCCCCAATTCCCTGTTCGCTGACTGATTTTTTTTATGATGCCAAAGCAGAATGCTGCGGGTAATAATCCCAAAAGCCACATGGGTCGAATAAAATGGAAATCTGTTAAAAACTGCCAATCAGCCATGAGACCCTCCGCGCTGACGAACAATAGCAATTAACAAACTCAGTACAAATGCTATACCCAAGGGCCAATGATAGAGAGAAATAGTCGGACGAATAGTTTCCGCGTCCTGATCAACCGGTTCTAGACGGTTAAGCTCCTGATAAATAGCCTCTAGTTCCTTGGGGTTTCGGGCTCTAAAGAACTTACCGCCGGTAATTTTTGCAACCTCGGCTAGGGCATTTTCATCCAAGCCATTAGCGCCTCTTGCACCTACGCCAATGGTATATATTTTTACCTTAGCGCGACTGGCAAGTTGAGCGGCTTTAATGGGTTCCAGTGCTCCGGCGTTATTGGCACCATCAGTTAATAAAATAACCACTCTAAGGCTTTCAGGGCGATCCTGAAGGCGTTTTACAGCCAAGCCGATAGCATCGCCTATGGCAGTGCCATTACTACCGGCAAAGCCAAGCTGAGCTTCATAGAGTAATGTTTGAAGGGTTTTTCTATCAAAAGTGAGTGGTGTTTGAAGATAGGCCTGTTCACCAAATAAAACCAAACCCAGACGGTCTCCCTCGCGCTTTGTGACAAAGTCACTTACAACAGACTTTACCGCATCAAGTCGATTTAGAGCTTGGCCACCTATACGCATATCCCGCTGTCTCATACTGGGTGATATATCAACGGCTAAAAGCAAGTCACGTCCGCTGGTGGGGAGAGCCACAGGGTCGCCAATCCATTGGGGTCGAGATAAGGCTAGTAAGGTACACAACCAACATAAACCAAGCAGTATTTTTAACAGGTTTTTAAGCCAAGAGACGCTTTTAAATTGACTATTTTGCGGTTCGCTAATAGCTAGCATTGCCGGCGCTCTCAGGGCATTAACCGTCTGATTAATCGGCTGCCGCCAATATCTATAGAGCAGAGGAAGGGGAGCAAGAACAAGCGCCCATGGCCAGAGTAACGAAAGCATCAGCAGTTATACTCCAGCTTTTCAGCTCGAAAATGAGATTTAATCCAATATCGACTCTGAACAACAAGTTGGTCAACCAGATCTGAAGACACCGTGGTATTCTCGGCATATAAAAGCTGTTCCCAGTCCTCAGGCAATGCTTCAAATACCATTTTAGGACTGCTCTTTTGTAAAAAAATAATAAATTCGTTGTGACTTAAACTAGCAAAATTTTGCAATGGGTAAGCACTACTGGCCACCTGTTTTAATAGACTTAATAAGTCCATAAGCCGCTGATGTTGAGCTGAATTAGTAAGGGTTTTTAATTGGGTTAAAGCCTGCCGTCTATAGCGTTGAGCAAAAAAATGCTTAAGAATAAGTCTTGTGGCAATAACAATAATGAAGATGCAAGTAGCACCAATAACCCACCAGCCAAAAGCCAGTGGCCACCACGAAATGGCTTCAGGCAAATGAATATCTTTTAATTGAGCAAGGGGGTCAGTTGGATTCACTATAACCTCCCAGTTAATTTGATTTGCGGGCTGATCGACGTTTGCCGTAAGCCTTAGCTAATAGATGTATCACAGGTTGTGATGTATTAAAGGGGAGTAACACAGCCGATAACTGCTCACATAGCTTTTGAAGAAGATTTTCCCGCTGGGAAAATTGATAGGCAAAGTGATCGCGTAATTTTACATCGCTAGTATCTAAGATTGCCTGTCGTTCGCCATTGCCAACGGCATACAGAGCAGGCTCCGGTAATTGCCGTTCAAGGTTATCTATCACTTGGCAAAAATTAATACTGCAGTGTTTTGCCAAAGAAAATAAATGGGGTTCACAGTCGCTATTTAGATCATGGAAATCACTAACAATAAACACCGTACTACCTGGTAGAGCAAGACGTCTTGACTCTTCTAAGATAGTGGCTAAATCTAAGCTATCAGGCTGGGGCTCTAATAAAGCTTCACTAAAATTTTGCAACCCATGGATAAATTGTAATGCTGTGTGATGACTGCGCTTAGGTTTAACATCTAGTTGCTTTTGAGCCCCAAAAATAACACCGCCCACCCGATCATTGATGCCCAAGCCGGCCCATGCAAGTGCAGCAGAAACCTCACAGGCAACCACAGACTTTAGGCGCTGACTTCCAAAAAACATCGAGCTTCTGAGGTCGCAAATAATCAAAATAGGTCGCTCGCGCTCTTCAATAAATACTTTGGTATGGGGCACCTGAGTGCGAGCAGTTACTCGCCAGTCAATACTGCGAACATCATCCCCGGGCTGATATAGTCTAACTTGATCAAAATCCATACCGCGCCCACGAAAATGTGATTTATGACCGCCAGCCAATATTTGACGAGCCTGTAACTTTGGAAAGTGGGTTAATTCTTTGGCCCCATAGCGAAGCTTAATCAGCTGATGGGAATCAGCAATTGCAGGATTAGATTTCATACCTTAAGCCTCATTAGCCAATAGCATCTAATTAAGCGGAAGCAACTGAAGATAAAAGAGTGTCTATGACCTGATTAGTATCAATGCCAGCTGCTTCAGCTTCAAAACTTAGAATCAGTCGATGCCGCAGTACATCATGGGCCACTGCACGGATATCGTCCGGTGTAACATAGTCACGATGGTCTAGCCATGCCACGGCACGACTGCATCGATCAAGGGCAATAGTTGCTCGAGGGCTTGCACCATAATCTAACCAGTTGGCCAAATCACCGCCATAGGCATCAGTATTTCGAGTGGCAAGAATAATCTGAACTAAATATTCTTCCACCGCTTCATTCATATGAACTTCCAATACTTCTTTTCTTGCGGCAAATAAATCCTGCTGTGAAATTGGCTCAAATTCTGCAACTTTTTCGCCCTGTGCCTCCTGTCGTGACAGTTGCAAAATAGTTCTCTCACTATCAGGAGAAGGATAGTCAACGGAGACATGCATTAAAAAGCGGTCCATTTGCGCCTCTGGCAACGGGTAAGTCCCTTCTTGTTCAATGGGATTTTGAGTCGCCATCACCAAAAATAACTCCGGTAGCGGATAGCTTTTTTTACCCACTGAAATCTGTCGTTCGGCCATAGCTTCTAAAAGAGCCGATTGAACTTTTGCTGGGGCTCGATTAATTTCATCCGCAAGAACAAGATTGTGAAACAATGGACCGGCCTGAAATTCAAAAATACCCTGCTCAGGGCGGTATATGTCACTGCCGGTAATATCAGAAGGAAGCAAGTCAGGCGTAAATTGCACCCGATGAAAATCAGCATCTAAGCCTTCGGAAACTGTCTTTATAGCCTTAGTTTTAGCCAAACCGGGGGCACCTTCCACCAAAAGGTGGCCATCGGCTAAAAGGGCGATAATGATACGTTCAATAAGTTGTTGTTGACCGACAATTCTGCTGTTGAGCCAAGTTTTAAGGCTATCTATATTCTGGTGCAAGTTGGACCTCTGTTAAAATTTAAGCAATAAGAAAAACAAACACCGATTTTAGTGAGTCTCCTTAAAAGAAACAATTATCGATGTTAAAAAAAACCATAATTTACAATTTAGACTATTAAATAATAGATGAAAATTGTGTTACAGATTACTTACCCTTTGTTGCAAGGTAGCCTGGCTAAAACCACTCCAGTAGTCTGCGCGTCCTTGGCGCCATCCAGTACACCAGTGAAATCCCAAAATAGAATCAGCTTGATAGGGACAAGTTGATTTAGAGCGCTGCTGAATAGCAGTTTGATAGCCTCTTAGAAAGGCACGATGGGACAAATTTTTTTTGTGTTTTTTCATAGGAATCTCCATTCTTAATAGTTAACATCTGAATGCTGATAAAATATTTTGTATATATTTTTCAACAACCAGAGAGCAAAGAGAGATAGAATGGCGACCTATATCGGTGCTGGCAGGTCACATTCTGTAAAAAAGCTCCCCTAGTTAATTTTCGACCGTTTAATGACTTAATGGTTCCATACATTTTAGGATACAAAAAAGTGCCTCTAAAAACAGATGTTACAGCTTGGTTAGCCACTTGCCCAAAAGGTATGGAGCAACTTTTAGCCGATGAGCTTCAAGCAATTGGTGCTACAGAAATCAAGCAAACCGTTGCTGCAGTCCACTTTCATGGAATATTAGAAGTGGCCTACAAGGCCTGTCTTTGGTCGCGCTTAGCCAATCGTATACTGATGCCATTATTGAGCTTTAAACTCGATAGTACCGATGATCTATATACCCAAGCGGTCGAAATTCCATGGGAAGAGCATCTTAGCGCCGACAATAGTATCGCTATCGATTTTATTGGCACATCAAAACATATCGACAACAGTATGTATGGCGCCCAATTATTAAAAGATGCAGTGGTCGATCGAATTCGACGCATTGCCGGCGGTCGACCTAATGTAGACGCCAAATCTCCAGATATTCGTATTCAGGCCCGACATCATAAGGGTCAGGTGGTTGTTTCGTTGGATATATCTGGCGATAGCCTTCATCGCCGAGGTTATAGAACGGGACAGGGCAGTGCGCCATTAAAAGAAAATCTTGCTGCCGCATTATTGATGCGCGCAGGTTGGTCTGATATTGCCAAGCAGGGAGGTGCCCTGATTGACCCCATGTGCGGTAGTGGTACTTTTTTAATTGAAGCGGCAATGATAGCGGCAGATATAGCGCCCTCAATTAACCGCCAATACTTTGGTTTTAATCATTGGTTACAGCATGATGAGGAATTATGGGATTCAGTGGTTAAAGATGCCCATACAAGACGAGATGTGGGTCTTGAAGGCCTAGAAAATGATATTCGCGGCTATGATGGAAACAGTCGCTTATTAGAAGTCACTGTCGCTAATATTGAAAATGCAGGGCTAGATGAACATATTCGCATTGCTCATAAGCCACTCGATCAGTTTGGTAAAGCAACAGCGGACAATGGCTTGCTGATAACCAATCCACCCTATGGCGCCAGAATGGGCGAAGAAGAGCAGTTAGTGCCTCTTTACCAAAAGCTTGGCACTGTGCTGCAGAAAAACTTTATCCAGTGGCGTGCCGCAGTCTATACCGGAAATTTAGATTTAGCCCGTCAGTTAGACCTGTCCCCGACTAAGCAATACAGTTTATTCAATGGCTCAATTCCCTGTAAATTGTTGGTATTTGACAATATGCAGTCTAAATCTGAGCAAATTGCCGAACGATTAAGCAAACCCGCGCCGGTTCAGCCTCTTACAGAAGAAGCAACAATGCTATTTAACCGCCTGCAAAAAAATCAAAGGCGCTTAAAAGGTTGGTTAAAGAAGTCGTCAATTAGCTGTTATCGTCTTTATGATGCCGATATTCCTGAATATTCGGCGGCTATTGATATCTATGAGCAACGTATCTATGTGCAGGAATATGCCGCACCCAATACCATTGAAGAGCGTGTCGCCAAGCAGCGATTCGAAACCATTAAGCGCGCAGTCAAAGAGTTTGCGGGGGATCGGTTTAAAAAAGTCTATTATAAAGAGCGTCGCCGGCAAAAAGGGGATGCTCAGTATCAGCGTTTAAACGAAGAAACCTCTGAAAGCATTATTGTCAAAGAGGGTGGGGCGCGTTTCGAGGTAAACCTAAGTGACTATTTAGATACGGGACTGTTTCTCGATCATCGGCCTGTGCGATCTATGTTGGGTGACCTTTGCAAAGGTAAATCACTGCTTAATCTATTTTGCTATACCGCCTCTGCAACTGTGCAGGCGGCATTAGCCGGTGCTAAAAGCTCTCTTAGTATAGATATGTCCAATACCTACCTAGATTGGGCCCAGCGAAACTTTGATCTAAACAGTCTGAGTCCAACAAAACACCAGCTATTGCGTGCGGACTGTTTAAAATGGCTAGAGGAAGACAGTCAAACCTTTGATGTGATCTTTCTTGATCCGCCAACCTTTTCTAATTCAAAGAAAATGGAAACAGTCTTAGATGTTCAGCGTGATCATCCGGAACTAATACGTCAGGCCATGACCAAGTTAAACCCAGAGGGTATTTTGGTTTTTTCCAATAACTTCCGTAAATTTAAGTTAGATGAGCTAACTTCACGTCAGTTTAACTGTGAAAATATAACAACACAGACTTTGGATATGGATTTTGAGCGCAATCCGCGCATTCATAATGTGTGGTTGATCAACAAACGCAGTTCGTTTGGTTAACGCTTATGACGAATAAAATAACGCTAATAACGGGCCCAAATTGCCATCTTTGTGATCAGGCAAAGGCGCTACTTTACCCGCTGTTAGAAGCCAAAAATATTCAGTTAAAGGAGTTAAATATAAAGGATGATAAGACCCTTTTTGAGCAATATAGTCTACTTATTCCAGTGATTATTTTCTCTGATGGCAGTGAAAAAGGCTGGCCTTTTACCGCCGCTCAGATAGCACGATATATTAATTAATTACTATTTAAATCAATATTTTATATAATGTATATTATAATTTACTTTAAATATTGACTTAGATAAGAATCCAATGCATTAGCAAAATCCATACGGTCTCTTTGGCTTAATGGCGGCGGTCCGCCACCCACCTCAACCCCACTTGATCGCATAGAGTCCATAAAGTCGCGCATATTCAATCGAGCGCGAATATTTGATGAGGTATAAAGCTCCCCTCGAGGGTTGAGTGCCTTACCCTTTTTTTCGATTACTTCGGCCGCCAGTGGAATATCTGCAGTAATCACCAAATCATCTTTTTCCACCAAGCTCACAATATGATCATCTGCCACATCAAAGCCTGCACTCACGCAAATAGAGCGCACCGTTGGAATTCTCGGTGTGCTGAGGGGCTGGTTGGCCACCAAAATAACCTCGATACCGGTGCGTTGTGAAACGCGATAGAGAATATCTTTAATCACAACCGGACAGGCATCGGCATCGACATAAATTTTCAAAGGTTTTGTTCCTAAACAGAGCATTTTGAATATTGTAACGGATATTTACCTAAAAACAGCTAAAACAAGTACTTGAAAACCCTGCAATAGAGGGTAAAATGCCGCCCCTAACAATAATTTAATATCAAGTGACCTCTAGTATGGGCCACCACTGAAAAGGAACAAGCTATGCCTGTTATTACTCTCCCTGATGGATCTCAGCGCGAATTTGATTCTGCAGTCTCTGTTTATGATATAGCCGCCGATATTGGCCCCGGTCTTGCCAAGGCGACTATTGCCGGCGAAGTTGATGGTAATTTAGTTGATGCCTGCGACCTTATTAATGACGATGCCAGTATCAGAATTATCACTGATAGAGATAGCGAAGGCGTTGAAATTATTCGTCATTCCTGTGCTCATTTGCTAGGTCATGCTGTTAAGCAACTGTACCCCACGGCGAAAATGGTTATTGGGCCTGTGATTGAAAACGGCTTTTATTACGATATCGCTTATGAGCGCGCGTTTACTCCTGACGATTTAACTGCCATTGAAGAACGCATGCAAAAGCTTATCGCAACTGATTATGATGTGATCAAAAAAGTCACGGCTCGTCAGGAGGTTATAGAAACCTTTGAGGCAAGGAGCGAAGACTACAAGCTGCAGTTAATTGCTGATATGCCCGATGAGCAAACTATGGGGCTGTATTATCACCAAGAATATATTGATATGTGTCGTGGTCCTCATGTGCCTAACACGCGATTTTTAAAGCATATGAAGTTAACCAAGATATCTGGTGCCTACTGGCGTGGTGATGCTCAAAACGAGCAATTACAACGTATTTATGGCACTGCATGGGCCAACAAAAAAGAATTAAAGGCCTTCGTCAACCGTATGGCAGAAGCAGAAAAGCGTGATCACCGAAAAATTGGCAAAAAGCTCGATCTTTTCCATATGCAAGAAGAGGCACCGGGCTCAATTTTTTGGCATCCAAAAGGCTGGGCAATATATAACGGCATTATGGACTATATGCGCCAAAAACAGGTTCAACATGGCTATACTGAAATTAGAACGCCACAACTTGTGGACTATAGCTTGTGGGAGAAATCGGGTCATGCGGATAAGTTTGGCGACGATATGTTTTCAATTGCCTCTGAGGACAGACAATACGCAGTTAAACCAATGAATTGTCCCTGCCATATTCAGGTATTTAACCAGGGGCTAAAAAGTTATCGCGAATTACCTTATCGTGTGACTGAATTTGGCGCCTGTCATCGCAATGAACCTTCGGGATCTCTGCATGGCATTATGCGGGTTCGTTCCTTTACTCAGGACGATGGCCATATTTTCTGTACTGAAGAGCAGATTCAATCGGAAGTATCCAGCTTTATGGATATGCTACATGCTGTTTATGCTGATTTTGGCTTTGAAGAAATTATTTATCGCCTATCGACTCGACCTGAAAAGCGGGTAGGTACGGACGAAAGTTGGGATAGAGCGGAAAAGGCCTTAGCTGAGGCATTGGATGCCAAAGATTTACCTTGGCAGGAGTTGCCCGGTGAGGGTGCATTTTATGGCCCTAAAATAGAATTCTCTCTAAAAGACTGTATTGGTCGTGTATGGCAGATGGGAACTATTCAGGTGGATTTCTCGATGCCAGGTCGCTTGGATGCTGAATATGTAGCCGAAGATGGTAGCCGACAAATACCGGTTATGCTTCACCGAGCTGTGTTGGGTTCTTTTGAGCGATTTATAGGTATTTTGATCGAACAGCACGAAGGTGCATTTCCATTTTGGTTGGCACCTCAACAGGCAATTGTGATCAATATTACCGATTCTCAGGCCGATTATGCGCAAAAAGTCACTCAAACTATGCAAAATAAAGGATTTAGAGTGAATTCGGACTTGAGAAACGAGAAGATCGGCTTTAAAATTCGCGGTCATTCTATGCAACGGGTTCCATATCTTCTTGTTGTAGGTGATAAAGAAATTGAAAATGGCACTGTAGCAGTGCGAACACGCGATGGAAAAGACTTGGGAAGTATGGCAGTTGAAGACATTATAGCGCTCTTCCAAAGCGATACCGAAAAATTCAGTCGTGAACTTGAAACGAATACGGAGTAATACTTATTAAAAAAGACAGTAAGCGAGCACGCCTTAACGAAGATATAACATCCTCAGAGGTTAGGCTAATTGCAGCAGATGGTGCGCAGGTGGGTGTGGTTTCAATTGCAACTGCTCTAGAAATGGCGCAAAAGGATACATTGGACTTGGTTGAGATTTCACCAGATTCAGAGCCTCCCGTTTGTAAAGTAATGGATTACGGAAAGCATGTCTTTGATATTAAAAAGAAAGCCGCTCTGCAAAAGAAGAAACAAAAGCAGACGCAGGTTAAAGAAATTAAATTTCGTCCGGGAACTGACGTTGGTGATTACCAGATCAAACTGCGTAATCTGATTAAGTTTTTGGAGAATGGTGATAAAACTAAAATCACATTGCGTTTTCGCGGTCGTGAAATGGCTCACCAAGAATTGGGTATGGAAATGATGAAGCGCGTTGAAGCTGATCTTTCTGAACTGGCTCAGGTAGAGCAGTACCCCAAACTAGAAGGACGTCAGATGACTATGGTCATGGCACCTTTTAGTAAAAAAGGTAGCAAAAAGCTTCAGCAATAGCAGTAAGAAACACAGCGCGACCCGCGTTCAGCCAATGTTTTTGGCAGGCTGTCCGGGCGGCTCTTACTGAACATTAACCCTAGTATTAGGAGAACCAAAATGCCAAAAGTAAAGACACATAGTGGAGCTGCAAAACGCTTCAAAAAGTCGGCTGCGGGCTACAAGCATAAGCATCAGCACAAAACCCATATTCTCACCAAAATGACTACCAAGCGTAAGCGTCAACTGCGTGGCACCAGCATCTTAACTGCTGCTGATAGCCCTCGTGTCGACCGCATGCTGCGTGGCCTTTAATTAACTAATTTTGGTAGGAGAATAATATGCCTAGAGTAAAACGTGGTGTTGAAGCCAATCGTCGACACAAAAAGATTTTAAAGCAAGCTAAAGGTTATTACGGCGCGAGAAGCCGTGTTTACCGTGTAGCTACACAGGCCGTCACTAAAGCCGGCCAATACGCTTATCGCGATCGTCGTGCTAAGAAACGTACATTCCGTAGACTTTGGATTGCCCGAATAAATGCACAGTCGCGTGTTGAGGGTTTGAGTTATAGCAGACTAATCAACGGCCTAAGCAAAGCTAAGATTGCTCTCGATCGACGCGTACTTGCTGACCTAGCGGTCTATGATAAGCCTGCTTTTGGTGCGGTAGTTAAGAAAGCAAAGACTGCCCTAGCTAAAGCTGCTAAGTAATATCTAACAGCTAATTATTCTTTAAATGGATAATTTTCTGTCTAAATAGGGAAGGGGCCAAAGCTCTTTCCCTATTTTTTTTACAGTTAGAGCTAACTAGAAGTAGAATAGACAATGAGTAGGGTAGACAACTAAGTTAAGCTTTTTAAATAGCTATCTGGTAAAAAACTAATGATTGAATTGGAAAAAATTACACAGCAGGCTCAAGCAGCTATTTCAGAAGCCACTGAACTAGCGGTGTTAGATGCCTTGCGCGTTGATTTTTTGGGTAAAAAAGGTCAATTGACTGGTTTACTCAAAGGCCTTGGTGCGCTTTCAGCCGAAGAGCGCCCAGCGGCGGGAGCCAAAATCAATGAGGTTAAACAAGCATTGATGGCGCAGATTACTGAGCGCAAACAGAGCCTAGAGTCTGAAGTGCTAAATCAAAAGTTAGCCCAAGAAACTATTGATGTGACTCTGCCAGGTCGTGGTGAAGATATGGGTGGACTACATCCCGTCACGCGAACCATGGAGCGTATTCAAGCCTTTTTTACCAGTGTTGGTTACAGCGTTGAGGTGGGTCCAGAAGTAGAAGACGACTACCACAACTTTGAAGCCTTAAATATACCCAGTCATCACCCAGCAAGGGCGATGCACGATACTTTTTATATAGATTCTAATACCGTATTGCGAACCCACACCTCACCGGTTCAAGTGCGCACTATGGAAAAACAAGAGCCACCGATTCGAGTGATCTGCCCCGGTCGTGTTTATCGCTGTGATTCAGATTTAACCCACACCCCCATGTTTCATCAGGTGGAAGGGTTAGTGGTGGATAAAAATATCAGCTTTGCTGACTTAAAGGGTGTGGTTGACCAATTTTTGAAAGCTTTTTTTGAAGCAGATCTGCCGGTACGCTTTAGACCTTCTTACTTTCCATTTACCGAACCATCTGCTGAGGTAGATATTCAGTGCACTAACTGTAAGGGTGAAGGTTGTCGTGTTTGTAGTCACACTGGCTGGCTTGAGGTAATGGGTTGCGGCATGGTACATCCCAATGTTTTTGAAAGCTGTAATGTAGATACAGACCAGTACAGTGGTTTTGCCTTTGGTATGGGTGTAGAGCGACTGGCTATGTTGCGCTACGGCGTCAATGATTTGCGATTATTTTTTGAAAATGATCTGCGTTTTCTTAAGCAATTTTAGGTAGAGGGATCTATGAAATTTAGTGAATCCTGGTTACGTCAATCGGTAAATCCCTCCATCTCAACTGAAGATTTGGTGGCTCAAATCACTATGGCAGGGCTAGAAGTCGATGCTGCTGAATCTGCATCGCCAGAAATTAGCGGCGTAGTTGTGGGTGAAATCATCTCCATAGAACAACACCCGGATGCCGATAAATTGCACGTTTGCCAGGTAGCGGGTAATGGTGATTCTAATTTGCAGGTGGTTTGTGGAGCTGCCAACGCAAGGGTGGGCATTAAAGTGCCATTTGCCACTTTGGGCGCCAAGCTGCCCGAAGGCTTTAAGATTAAAAAAGCTAAATTGCGGGGTGTTGAATCACTAGGAATGCTATGTGGTCAAACCGAACTCGCCTTGGGCGATGACGACTCTGGCCTATGGGAACTCCCTTTAGATGCAAGTGTAGGGCAAGATTTGCTTGAATATCTTGATTTAAACGACAATATTATCGAAGTAGACCTAACGCCTAACCGCGCCGATTGCTTAAGTATTCGCGGTCTGGCGCGTGAAGTGGGTGTACTTAATTGTGAGCCGGTTAAACAACTACAAATTGATGCGGTTTCAGCAACAATTAAAGATGCCCTAAAAGTATCTATTGAAGCGCCGCAAGCCTGTGGTCGCTACGCTGGACGAATTGTCCGCGGTGTGGATTTAACCCGCCCAACGCCATTATGGATGCAAGAGCGTTTGCGTCGCAGTGGTATCAGAACCCTAGGCCCTGCAGTCGATGTCACCAACTATGTGTTGCTAGAATTAGGTCAGCCTATGCATGCCTTTGATCTGGCTAAACTAGATGGCGATATTGTGGTGCGTATGGGGCAGAGCGAATCCCTCGAGTTATTAGATGACAGTAAGGTTAAGGTCGCTAAAGATACCCTTGTAATAGCCGATCAGTCACATTCTTTAGCTATGGCCGGTATTATGGGCGGCGCTAGCTCAGCCGTATCTGATAGCACCACTGATATATTCTTTGAAAGCGCATGGTTTGATCCTATTGCTATAGCCGGTAAAGCAAGAAATTACGGCAAGCATACAGATTCGTCTCATCGCTTCGAGCGCGGTGTCGATTCTGACCTACAGATACAGGCGTTAGAGCGTGCCACGGGGCTTATGCTAGACATATGTGGAGGCGATGCAGGGCCTATAACAATAGCTGAAGCTAAAGATTATTTACCAAAGCCTGCAAGTATAGAATTGCGCGATCAGCATCTAGCACAGCAGTTGGGTGTAGCTATTGATCCCGCTACCGTCGACGATATGCTAACCCGTCTTGGTCTAACCCAAGAGCAGCGCGACACTGACAAAGGTGTTTGGCAGTCCCCTAGCTGGCGTTTTGACCTTGCTATTGAGCAAGATTTGGTAGAAGAGATCGCCCGAGTCTATGGCTACAATAATCTACCTGTAACAACCCCAGCCATGGCAGTCGACATTACCGCTAGTAAAGAGGCAATAAAGCCCCTTGAGTACTTCAGAGACCGGCTAGTTTCACTAGGGTATCAAGAGGCCATTACCTACAGCTTTGTTGACCCGCAATTACTTGAAACATTGGACCCAGAGCGTCAGGGTGTAAAAGTAAGTAATCCAATCTCACAGGATCTTTCTGTGATGCGAACCACTTTGTGGCCAGGCTTGGTCAGTGCCGCAATACATAATTTAAATAGACAGCAACCCAGAGTTCGTCTGTTTGAAATTGGGCAGTGCTTTATTCCGTCAGACATTGACTCAGCGGTGGCAGGGTTAGAGCAAAATTTAGCACTTGGCGGTCTTATTTGCGGTTCAAGATTACCCGTAGGCTGGGCTACTGATAACAAAGAACAGGTAGATTTTTATGATCTCAAAGGTGATTTAGAGTCTATTCTGGCCGATAATAATTGTATTGATAAACTTTCGTTCCATGCGGCGACACATCCTGCATTGCACCCTGGTCAATCAGCACAAGTATCTTCAAATGGCGATCCTGTTGGTTGGATAGGGCGATTACATCCAGCCATAGAGTCAAAGTTAGAGGTTGCGAAGCCGCTCTATGTATTCCATGTGGATATAACCAAGATAAACGAATTTGCATCTATAAAGGCTAAAGAAGTCAGTAAGTTCCCTGAGGTCCGTCGAGATTTAGCCTTTATGGTAGACGCGACAACACCGGCCCAGTCATTAATTGACGAAGCCAAAGCCGTGGCAGGTAACTCTCTATCTGAATTAAAGTTATTTGATGTTTATCATGGCAAAGATGTTGAAACTAAAGGAAAAAGTATCGCATTAGGCTTGACCTTTCAGCACAGTTCGCGCACTCTTACGGATGAAGAGATAAATCAGTCAATAGATAAAGTAGTTAAACGACTTAAATCATCTCTAGGGGCCGAATTAAGAAGTTAATTGGGCTAGAATAATTTCGATACACAGGTAATGTTTAATGAGCGCACTTACAAAAGCTGATTTAGCCGAAATGCTATTCGATGAACTCGGCATCAATAAACGTGAAGCCAAAGAAGTTGTCGAGATGTTCTATTCCGAAATTATCCATGCACTTGAAAACAATGATCCAGTCAAACTATCTGGCTTTGGTAACTTCAAGTTGCGAGATAAAAAAAGTCGCCCCGGTAGAAACCCAAAAACCGGTGAAGATGTCGCTATTTCTGCAAGACGCGTTGTAACTTTCAAACCCGGTCAAAAATTAAAAAATCGGGTAGAA
>DKNZ01000084.1:0-1687 GCA_002469845.1 Cellvibrionales bacterium UBA7375
AAGAGCCCCGTACGCTTGAGAGGTAAAAAAATGAGTATAGGTCTTGTCGGCCGCAAATGCGGCATGACTCGTGTGTTTAACGAGGATGGTGCGTCTATTCCAGTTACTGTGATAGAGGCTACTCCCAACCTTATTACCCAGATTAAGTCTGCGGAAACTGATGGCTATTCAGCCATTCAGATTACCACAGGCTCTGTTAAAGCTTCCCGTGTTTCCAAATCCCAAGCAGGTCACTTCGCCAAAGCAGGCGTTGAAGCTGGTCGTGGGCAATGGGAATTTCGATCTGATAATTCAGATGAAGCATTTGAAATTGGCGCAGCTATAACGGTTGAGCGTTTTGAACAAGGTCAAAAAGTAGATGTGACTGGAACTTCAAAGGGTAAAGGCTTTCAAGGTGGCGTTAAACGTTGGAACTTTACTATGCAGGATGCAACTCATGGTAACTCTATCTCTCACCGTGCTCCTGGTTCTATTGGTCAAAACCAAACGCCTGGTCGAGTATTTAAAGGTAAGAAGATGGCTGGACATATGGGTGCTGAGCAGGTGACTACTCAGAATTTAGAAATTATCCGCGTTGATGCGGAACGCAATTTGTTGCTTGTTAAAGGTGCCGTTGCTGGCGCTCCAGGCGGTGATGTTGTTGTTCGGCCAGCAGTTAAGGCGTAAGGGGAGTGTCCATGGAATTAGCGATAGCGACACCGAAAGGCAAAAAAGGAACCGTTGAGGTTTCAGAGTTGGCCTTTGGCAAAGAATTTAATCAAGACCTTATTCATCAGACCGTTGTAGCGTTTTTGGCGGGTGCTCGTCAGGGTACTAGAGCTCAAAAGAACCGCTCTGCAGTATCTGGTGGTGGTCGCAAGCCTTTCCGTCAGAAAGGTACTGGTCGTGCACGAGCAGGTACTATCAGAAGTCCATTGTGGCGTTCTGGTGGTGTCACATTTGCTGCGCAGCCGCAGGATCATAGTCAAAAATTAAATCGCAAAATGTACCGCTCAGCGATGCAGTCAATTGTTTCAGAGTTGGCCCGTCAAGAGCGTCTTGTTGTAGTAGAAAAATTTGAACTTAAAGAGCCAAAGACAAAAGGTTTAGTGTCTAAGCTGGCTGACTTTGGATTAAGTGAAGCTCTAATTGTTACAGAAGAAGTGAGCGAAAATTTATACCTTGCCTCTCGCAACCTCCACAAGGTTGAAGTCTGTGATACAGCGGCTTTAGATCCTGTTAGCTTAATTAATTTTGACAAGGTGGTAGTTACAGTTGCCGCCCTGAAAAAACTTGAGGAGATATTGGTATGAACCAAGAGAGACTCTTCAAAGTGTTATTAGGTGCGCACATCACGGAGAAAGCTGCTTCAGCTAGTGGGTCGGCGACTCAAGTAGCATTTAAAGTAGCAACTGATGCCAGCAAGCTCGAAGTAAAGAAAGCAGTTGAGAAACTCTTTGAGGTAAAGGTTGAAGGTGTGCGTGTGATTAACGTTAAAGGTAAAACACGTCGTACTAAAACGGGTATGGGCAAGCGCAGCGATTGGAAAAAAGCTTATGTGCGCCTTGCTGAAGGTCAAGATATTGACTTCTCGGTTACGGAGTGAGGGTTGAATCATGTCAGTAATTAAAAGAAAACCAACTTCACCAGGCAGACGTTTTGTTGTAAGCGTTGTTACCCCTGATTTGCACAAAGGTGCTCCTTATGC
>DKNZ01000084.1:2074-11411 GCA_002469845.1 Cellvibrionales bacterium UBA7375
CGTCATATTGGTGGTGGCCACAAGCAGCACTATAGAATTATTGATTTCAAGCGCGACAAGGATGGTATTCCATCTAAGGTAGAGCGCTTGGAATACGATCCAAACCGCAGTGCGCATATTGCACTAGTCTGTTATGCGGATGGCGAAAGAAGGTACATTATTGCTCCTAAGGGTGTAGCTGCCGGTGATACATTGGTATCAGGTAACGATGCGCCCATTAAAACGGGTAATTCCCTTCCGCTAAGAAATATTCCAGTGGGTTCTATTATCCACTGTGTTGAAATGAAGCCTGGTAAAGGTGCCCAGTTAGCCCGAAGTGCTGCGGCTTCAGTTCAGTTAGTTGCTCGTGAGGGTGCCTATGCAACATTGCGATTACGCAGTGGCGAAATGCGTAAGGTACCGGTTGATTGCCGTGCAACATTGGGTGAGGTTTCCAACAGTGAGCACAGTCTTCGATCATTAGGTAAGGCTGGTGCATCTCGCTGGAGAGGTGTTAGACCAACAGTTCGTGGTGTTGCTATGAACCCAGTTGATCACCCGCATGGTGGTGGTGAAGGGCGTACCTCTGGTGGTCGTCATCCAGTTTCACCTTGGGGTATGCCGACTAAAGGCTACAAAACGCGCAAGAATAAGCGCACTGACAAATACATTGTTCGTCGTCGCAAGTAAGCGAAGACTGATTATTAAAAGAGGAAAGCAAACGTGCCACGCTCTCTAAAAAAAGGACCATTCGTAGACCTTCACCTAGTGAAAAAGGTAGAGGTAGCTGTAGAAGCCAATGATCGTCGACCTATTAAGACATGGTCTCGTCGTTCGATGATTCTGCCGGATATGGTGGGTCTTACTATTGCCATTCACAATGGCCGTCAACATATTCCTGTTTTGATCAACGAAGAGATGGTTGGTCATAAGCTGGGTGAATTCGCTCCGACACGTACCTACAAAGGTCACGTTGCGGATAAGAAAGCCAAGTAGAGCAGGAGGTTTATTGTGGAAGTAGCAGCTAAATTAAAAGGCGCTAAATTATCAGCGCAAAAAGCGCGTTTGGTGGCTGATCAAATTCGCGGTAAGTCAGCAGAGTCTGCACTTGAGCTTTTGCAATTCAGCGGTAGAAAAGGCGCTGATATTATTAAGAAAGTACTTGAGTCAGCTATTGCCAATGCAGAGCATAATGAAGGCGCTGATGTAGACGAGTTAAAAGTGTCAACAATTTTTGTTGATGAGGGTATGACCATGAAGCGAATTAGGCCAAGAGCTAAGGGTCGTGCAGATAGAATTTTAAAGCGCAGTTGTCATATCACTGTGAAAGTATCTGAGAAATAGAATTTAGGTTCAGGAGTCCATTAAATGGGTCAAAAAGTACATCCAACCGGTATCCGACTAGGAATTGTAAAAAAGCATTCCTCAACTTGGTATTCTGGGAAAAAGGACTATGCAGACAAGCTCTATCAAGATCTCACAGTACGTGAGTTCATTCAGGAGTCTTTAGGTCATGCGTCAGTAAGCCGTGTTGATATCGAACGTCCATCAGACAGTGCTCGAATCACAATACACACTGCACGTCCAGGCATAGTCATTGGTAAAAAGGGTGAGGATGTTGAAAAGTTACGCAATGAAGTTTCAAAGCGTATGGGATGTCCTGTCCATGTAAATATTGAAGAAATTCGAAAACCTGATTTAGATGCGTCACTTGTCGCACAAAACGTTGCACAACAACTGGAACGCCGTGTTATGTTCCGTCGCGCCATGAAACGCGCAGTTCAAAATGCAATGCGTGCGGGTGCACAGGGTGTAAAAATTCAGGTTGGTGGTCGTTTGGGCGGTGCTGAAATTGCTCGTTCTGAATGGTACCGAGAAGGTCGTGTTCCGCTACATACATTGCGTGCTGACATTGACTACGCCACAGCTGAAGGTAATACCACATACGGCGTAATCGGCGTTAAGGTATGGATCTTCAAGGGTGAAATTCTGGGTGGTGAAGAAGCAGAAGTGGCTCCTTCAAAAACTAAGACAAACAAGAAATAAGCGATTAAGAGTAGAGCGAAATGCTACAGCCTAAACGTACAAAATTCCGCAAAATGCACAAGGGGCGCAACCGAGGGTTGGCGCACCGAGGAAGCAAGGTAAGCTTCGGTGAATTTGCACTCAAAGCATCTGGTCGTGGTCGTTTGACTGCCAGACAAATTGAGGCAGCTCGTCGTGCAATGACTCGTCATATTAAGCGTGGCGGTAAAATTTGGATCCGTGTTTTTCCGGACAAGCCGATTACTAACAAGCCCCTTGAAGTTCGGATGGGTAAAGGTAAGGGTAATGTTGAATATTGGGTAGCCTTAGTTCAGCCCGGCAAAGTGCTTTATGAAATGGAAGGTGTGAGTGAAGAGTTGGCGCGTGAAGCGTTTGCTCTAGCGGCAGCTAAACTACCAGTTGCAACTACCTTTGTTAAAAGAACGGTGATGTAAAGATGAAAGCTAAAGATTTACGCGAAAAGTCGGTTGATGAATTGCAGACGACTTTAGTTGAAGAGCAGGAAGCACAGTTTAAGTTGCGTATGCAGCATGCAACTGGCCAGCTTACTGATTCTCATAAAGTGAAACAGACACGTCGTAATATTGCGCGTCTTAAGACAGTTATAACTCAGAAGGCAGGTGAATAGTCATGGCTGATAAAAAAACTAATACACGTACTCTGACCGGTAAAATCGTCAGTGACAAGATGGATAAATCCATCACAGTGCTAGTTGAGCGCCGAGTGACACATCCTGTATATGGGAAAATTTTGACTAAATCATCAAAAATTAAGGCGCATGATGAAACAAATGATGCGCGTATGGGTGATGTGGTAACAATTGCTGAATGTGCACCTATTTCTAAGTTTAAATCTTGGAAGTTGGTAAACATTGATGAACGAGCGTTAGCAGAATAACTCTGCTGATAGAGATAGTTTCGGGGAACGAAAATGATTCAAACAGAAAGTTATCTTGATGTAGCAGACAACAGCGGCGCACGTCGTGTTATGTGCATCAAAGTATTAGGTGGATCCCACCGTCGCTATGCTCGCGTTGGTGACATTATTAAAGTCACTGTTAAAGAAGCGATTCCTCGGGGCAAAGTGAAAAAAGGTCAGGTAATGAGTGCGGTTGTAGTTCGCACCAAAAAAGGCTTACGAAGACAAGACGGCAGCTTAATCAAATTTGATGATAATGCAGCAGTACTTTTGAATTCGAGCAATGCACCTGTAGGAACACGTATCTTTGGGCCGGTAACTAGAGAGCTTCGCACGGAGAAATTTATGCGAATCATCTCATTGGCTCCTGAAGTACTTTAATTGAGGTTTTAGACATGGCAATGAAAAAAATCAAGCGTGACGACGAAGTTGTTGTTATCGCCGGTAAAGACAAAGGCAAGCGAGGCAAGGTGCTTAAAGTCTTAGATGATAACCGTCTATTGGTTTCAGGGGTGCAAATAATCAAAAAGCACCAGAAGCCAAACCCTCAAGCAGGTGTAGCAGGCGGAATCATTGAAAAAGAAGCGCCAATACAGGTTTCAAATGTAGCGATCTTCAATAGCGCAACCAATAAAGCTGACCGAGTTGGCTTTAAAGTGCAAGAAGACAGCACAAAAATTCGAGTATTTAAGTCAAGCGGCGAAGCCGTAGACGCTTAAGGATAGGTATAGCAAATGGCAAGGCTGAAAGAAGTTTACAATAAAGAAATAGCGCCGGGGCTTAAAAAAGAGCTTGGCCTAGCGAATGTAATGGAAGTTCCACGCATCCTTAAGATAACGCTTAATATGGGTGTAGGCGAAGCTCTAGGCGATAAAAAAGCTCTAGAGAATGCAGTGGCAGATCTTACGCTTATCTCTGGTCAAAAGCCTGTGGTAAACAATGCTAGAAAATCTATTGCAGGTTTTAAAGTTCGTCAGGGCTGGCCAATTGGGACAAAGGTTACATTGCGTCGTGAACGTATGTACGATTTTTTAGAGCGTCTAATCAGTGTTGCTATTCCACGAATCAGAGATTTTCGTGGTATTAGTCCCAAGCAGTTTGATGGTAGAGGTAATTTCTCAATGGGTGTTAGTGAACAAATTATCTTCCCAGAGATTGATTATGAAAAAATTGATAAGTTGCGAGGTCTTGATATTACAATCACGACATCTGCTCGCAATGATGACGAAGGTCGCGCACTACTGCGTGCCTTTAACTTCCCGCTGAAAAGTTGAGGTAGCAAGACTCATGGCAAAAGTATCTATGGTAGAACGCGAAAAGCGTCGCGCCAAAACAGTTGAGAAATATGCTGCTAAGCGTGCTGAACTAAAAGCAACAATTAGCAATGTAAACGCTTCAGATGAAGAGCGTTGGGAAGCACAGCAGAGTTTGCAAAAATTGCCCCGTGACGCCAGCCCAGTTCGTCAACGTAATCGTTGTCGAGTAACTGGTCGTCCTCACGGAGTGTATAGAAAATTTGGTTTATGCCGAAATAAACTACGCGAAGGTGCTATGCGTGGGTTTGTTCCCGGACTACGTAAAGCCAGCTGGTAGTTTTAGGAGCAATAGATTATGAGTATGCAAGATCCAATAGCAGATATGTTGACGTGCATTCGTAATGCGCATCATCGCAGCAAGCCAGAAGTTGCAATGCCTTCTTCAAAACTTAAAGCCTCCGTGGCCGAAGTTCTGAAGGCTGAAGGCTATATTAATGGCTTTAGTGTCAGTGAAGATGTTAAGCCTACATTGACAGTAGATTTAAAGTATTTTGATGGAAAGCCGGTAATCGAAGAGATTAGTAGAATGAGTAAGCCGAGCCTTCGTCAGTACAGTGCAAGCAAGAGTCTACCTCAAGTAAGAAGCGGTCTCGGTATTGCTATCATCTCAACCAGTAAAGGTGTGATGACAGATCGAGCTGCAAGAGCTGCCGGTATCGGCGGTGAAATTCTTTGCACAGTATTCTGATAGGAAACAATAATGTCTAGAATTGCAAATAATCCAGTAGCCTTGCCTCAAGGTGTTGAAGTCACTCTTAGTGAATCAGATATTTCGGTAAAAGGCGCTAAAGGAACATTGGCGATGGCCATTAATCCTCAAGTAGAGATAGTTAAAGGTGATAATGTTTTAACCTTTGCTGCTCGATCTGCGGATACTTTTGCACGAGCTATGTCTGGTACTACCAGAGCGCTTGTCAATAATATGGTTGTTGGAGTCACTCAGGGTTTTGAGACCAAGCTTGATTTAGTTGGTGTAGGTTACAGAGCGCAGGTTCAGGGTAAGAAATTAAATCTTACGCTAGGATTTTCACACCCTGTAGTCTATGAATTGCCGGAGGGTGTAGCTGCTGAGACACCCAGTCAGACAGAAGTATTATTAAAGTCTAGTGACAAGCAAAAATTGGGTCAGGCCGTCGCTGAAATCAGGGCGTTCCGTCCACCAGAGCCTTATAAAGGTAAAGGTGTACAGATTTCTGGCGAATATATAAGACGTAAAGAAGCCAAGAAGAAGTAATAGGTTAAAACCATGAGCGATAAAAGATTATCACGTCAGCGTCGAGCGAGACGTTCACGAATGAAGATACGCGAGCAGGGCGTAACACGCCTCTCTATCAACCGTACTCCGCGTCATATATATGCGCAGGTTATTACGGAAGGCGGTGCTAAAGTATTGGCCAGTGCATCAACCCTAGATAAGGACCTCAAGTCCAAAAGTACGGGTAATGTGTCTGCTGCAGCGGCTGTTGGAAAGCTAGTAGCTGAGCGCGCTGTTGCCGCGGGTGTTAAATCGGTCGCTTTTGACCGCAGTGGATTTAAATATCATGGCCGTGTTAAAGCATTGGCAGACGCCGCGCGTGAAGCCGGCCTTGAATTTTAATAGGTAAAAAATATGGCTCTTACAGATCAAAAAGACGCTGCAGCTGAAGGCATGCTTGAAAAGCTGGTACAGGTCAACCGTGTTGCTAAAACAGTTAAAGGTGGACGTATTTTTGCTTTCACTGCGCTAACTGTTGTTGGTGACGGTAATGGAAAAGTTGGTTTCGGTCGTGGTAAAGCACGGGAAGTACCAGCAGCTATTCAAAAAGCAAATGAAGCAGCTCGAAGAAATATGATTGACGTAGCGCTTGACGGTTCCACGATTCAGTATGCTACCAAAGGTATTCATGCCGCTTCAAAAATTTATATGCAGCCTGCATCCGAAGGTACTGGTGTAATTGCCGGTGGTGCTATGCGGTCTGTCTTAGAACTTGCGGGTGTTCAGAACGTATTAGCAAAATGCTACGGTTCTACCAACCCAGTGAATGTTGTAAGAGCGACGTTTAATGCTCTAAGAGAAATGAAGTCTCCTGATGATGTTGCTGCAAAGCGCGGTAAATCAGTTGAAGAAATTCTGAATTAGTTGACGTTTTTAAAGCGTCTAGATGATTGGATATAGGTCATGGCTAAAGCTAAAGCAAAAAAAGTAAAAGTCACTCAAATAAAGAGTGCAATTGGGCGATTAAAAAATCATCAGGCTTGTCTGACTGGTTTGGGCTTGCGACGTATGCATCACACTGTTGTTGTAGAAGATACGCCGTCTAATCGTGGCATGATCAATAAAGTTAACTATATGTTGCAGGTTGAGGAAGCGTAAGATGCGTCTGAACACCCTAAGCCCGGCTCCGGGCAGAGTTAAAGAAGGTAAACGCTGTGGCCGTGGTATCGGTAGCGGCATTGGTAAAACTGGCGGGCGTGGCCATAAAGGTCAAAAAGCTCGAACTGGAGGCTCGATTCGTCCAGGTTTTGAGGGTGGTCAAATGCCGCTTCAAAAACGTTTGCCAAAATATGGTTTCACATCACGTCTAGCGGCAGTGACTGCGGAAATTCGTTTATCAGAGTTAAACCTTATAGAAGGTGATGTAGCTGATATTGAAGCTTTACTTAAAGCTAGGCTAATCAATAATAATATTAGTCGCGCCAAGGTAATTGCTTCTGGTGAGCTTAAAAAAGCTATCACGCTTAAAGGAATTGGCGCCACTAAAGGTGCAGCTGCAGCGATTGTAGCGGCTGGTGGGAAGGTAGAAGAGTAACTCTTATGGCCAGAGCAGATACAGCAACTATGGGTAATTCGAAAGGTTTAGGTGAGCTTTGGGCTCGTCTTCGCTTTTTGTTATTAGCGATCATTATCTATCGATTAGGTACTCATATTCCTGTTCCTGGTTTTGACCCAGAGCGTCTAGCTGATTTATTTACGCAAAATCAAGGAACGTTCCTAGGTTTGTTTAATATGTTCTCGGGCGGGGCCCTGGAACGAATGAGTATTTTGGCTTTAGGTGTCATGCCCTATATTTCTGCATCGATTATTATGCAGCTTATGTCAGCCACTGTTCCATCCCTAGAGCAGTTGAAGAAAGAGGGAGATAGTGGGCGTCGTCAAATTAATCAGTACACAAGATATCTAACCGTAGCATTGGCGCTCTTTCAGGGCACAGGTCTAGCGGTCAGCTTTGCCACCCAAGGGTTAGCTTTTGAGGTTAATAGCTTATTTTACATGGTTGCTATTGCTTCCCTTGTATCGGGTGCTGTGTTCTTGATGTGGCTTGGTGAGCAGATTACCGAGCGCGGAATTGGTAATGGTATCTCAATGCTAATTTTTGCAGGTATTGTTGCAGGTATCCCCGGTGCTATTGGCCAGGCAATTGAGTCAGCACGTCAGGGTGATCTCAATTCTCTAATGTTGCTTGTTATCTTGATACTTGCATTGGCTGTTGTTTATTTTGTTGTGTTTATTGAGCGTGGCCAAAGAAGGCTTACCGTCAATTATGCTCAGCGTCAGGGTCGTAAAGCATACAATGCTCAAACATCACATTTACCACTAAAGGTAAACATGGCGGGTGTTATTCCTGCTATTTTTGCCAGTAGCCTATTACTATTCCCAGCCTCTATAAGTCAGTGGTTTGGGCAAGGTGTAAATGCACCAGCATGGTTACAGGATATCTCTCTATTGATTGGTCCTGGCCAACCATTGTACGTTTTATTGTTTTCTGCATTGATTATTTTCTTCAGCTTCTTCTATACCGCGTTGATGTATAACCCGAGTGAAGTGGCTGATAATTTGAAAAGAGGCGGTGCCTATTTACCAGGAATCAGACCTGGTGAACAGACCGCTAAATATATTGACAGTGTGACCACTCGTTTGACTTTGATAGGCGGTGTATACATTACCTTGATCTGTCTAATGCCTCAGTTCTTAAATGTGTACTTCAATGTACCATTTTATCTAGGTGGAACATCACTATTAATTGCCGTTGTTGTAACCATGGATTTTATGGCTCAAGTGCAGTCTCATCTGATGTCACAACAATATGATTCGCTAATGAAAAAGGCCAACCTTAAAAAAGTTGGTCGTAAGTAAAGAGGTGTTGCAGTGAAAGTTGTTAAATCGCTTAAGAGTGCAAAAAACAGAAGCCCAGACTGTAAAGTGGTGAAGCGCCGTGGGCGCGTCTATGTTATTTGTAAGTCAAACCCTCGATTTAAAGCAGTGCAAAAGTAACTAAGTGGTTCGTATAATCCTTAGTTTTGAGCTATATCATAAATAGTACCAGAGATAATCTGGTTGATTTTTGATATGTCTATCGGTATCCTAGCGCGCCCATTTATTAGGCTAGCTGGGTTGTTTAAAGAAAGCTTGAGATAATTAAACTCATAGTAAAATGGAGTAATGTGAATGGCCCGTATTGCCGGTGTCAACATACCTGATAACAAACACGCAGTCATTTCGTTGACTTATGTGTTCGGTATTGGGCGCCCAACTGCAGCGAAGATTTGTGCGACAGTGGGTATTGCAGAGGACACAAAGATTTCTGAGCTAGACGAAGCTCAACTCGATAAACTACGTGCTGCTGTAGGGCAGAATGAAGTTGAGGGTGATCTTCGTAGAGAGAATAGCATGAACATAAAACGTTTGATGGATTTAGGTTGCTATCGCGGCCTTAGACATCGACGTAGTCTTCCAGTGCGTGGACAACGCACCAAGACTAATGCGCGAACCCGTAAAGGGCCGCGTCGTCCAATTAAAAGATAATTAGGATCGGTTTCTAATGGTAAAAGTAGCAACTAAAACCACCCGTAAAAAGGTCAAGAAGGTCGTTGTAGACGGTATAGCACATATTAATGCTACCTTTAATAACACCATCATNNAATGGCCCGTATTGCCGGTGTCAATATTCCTGACAACAAGCACGCAGTGATTTCATTGACGTATGTGTTTGGTGTTGGTCGCCCAACTGCGCGGAAAATTTGCGCCGAAGTGGGTATTAGTGAGATGACTAAAATTTCTCAATTAGATGATAGCGAGCTGGATAAGTTGCGTGCAGCAG
>DKNZ01000084.1:11707-46189 GCA_002469845.1 Cellvibrionales bacterium UBA7375
ACGATTACAGATCGTCAGGGTAATACATTGTCTTGGGCCACCTCTGGTGGATCAGGCTTCCGTGGCTCTCGTAAGAGCACACCTTTCGCAGCTCAGGTTGCATCTGAGCGTGCTGGTGAGGCTGCTAAAGAATATGGATTGAAGAATCTTGAAGTTCGTGTCAAAGGGCCAGGTCCCGGTCGCGAATCCGCTGTCAGAGCTCTTAATAGTTCTGGATTTAAAGTTCAAAGCATAACTGATGTGACGCCGATTCCCCACAATGGTTGTCGTCCGCCTAAAAAGCGTCGTGTGTAAAAGGAATAAATAATGGCTAGATATTTAGGACCAACTTGTAAACTATCGCGTCGTGAAGGAACTGACTTGTTCCTTAAGAGTGGTGTTCGTCCACTTGAGTCCAAGTGTCGCTCTGAGAGTGCACCGGGACAACACGGTCAACGTCGTGGCAGATTGTCTGATTACGGCGTTCAGTTACGCGAAAAACAAAAAGTACGTCGTATTTATGGTGTTTTAGAGAAACAATTCCGTAATTACTATAAAGCAGCGGCTAAAATAAAAGGTAATACAGGTGAAAACCTGCTTACACTTTTAGAAACCCGCTTAGATAACGTTGTTTATCGTATGGGTTTTGGTGCTACTCGAGCTGAGTCACGCCAGTTAGTTGCCCATAACGCAATACTAGTAAATGGCCAAAAGGTAAACATTCCCTCCTATACTATTCAGGCAGGTGATATTGTGAGCCTTCGTGAAAAATCCAAAAAGCAGTTGCGCGTTCAAACTGCTCTACAACTTGCTTCTCAGCGTGGTGATGTTGAGTGGGTTGCGGTTGATGGTAGTAAAATGGAAGGTACTTTCTCAAGAAATCCTGACCGTGCTGATTTGCCGGCAGAAATTAATGAGAACTTAATCGTCGAATTATATTCTAAGTAATCGCTTAATAGCTCTTACAGGAAAAAATATGCAAAACTCTGTTAACGAATTTTTAACGCCAAGAAATATTGATGTAACTTCTTATGATGCCAATCATGCCAAAGTGGTTTTAGAGCCGCTCGAGCGTGGTTTTGGGCATACTTTGGGTAATGCACTACGTCGTATTCTTCTCTCCTCTATGTCCGGCTGTGCTATCACAGAAGTTGAGATTGAGGGTGTTGAGCATGAGTACTCAGCGATTGAGGGTGTTCAAGAAGATGTAATGGAAATACTTCTCAATCTCAAATCGGTGGCTGTTGTTATGGAAGGCCGCGATGATACGATTGTAAACTTAAGTGTTAAGGGCCCAGGTCCTGTCACTGCTGGTGATATTGAGGGTGATGGCCATGTTGAGGTTATTAATCCGGATCATGTGATTGCTAATATCACTGGAAAAACTAGCATTAATATGCAGCTTCGGATTGTTAGAGGACGTGGTTATCAGCCATCTGATGCCCGCGAATCTGATGAAGAAACTCGTACCATTGGTCGCCTGCAATTAGACGCAACCTACAGCCCAATTTTCAAAGTGTCATATGACGTTGAGAATGCTCGAGTAGAAAATCGTACCGACTTGGATAAGCTTGTGCTTGAACTTGAAACCAATGGCACAATTGATCCTGAAGAGTCTATTCGTCGTGCGGCGACGATTCTTCAGCAACAGTTAGCTGTTTTTGTTGATCTTGAAAAAGAGACAGCTGCTGAGCCAGAGGAAAAAGAAGACGAGATTGATCCTATTCTACTGCGCCCTGTAGACGATCTAGAGCTTACTGTTAGATCGGCTAACTGCCTAAAGGCTGAAAGTATTTATTATATTGGTGATTTAATTCAGCGTACTGAAGTTGAGTTATTGAAAACCCCTAACTTGGGTAAAAAATCTCTGACTGAAATTAAGGATGTGTTGGCTTCTCGTGGATTATCATTGGGAATGCGCCTTGAAAATTGGCCGCCAGCCAGTATACAAACTGATCGTGAGTTGGCTTAAGCCTAACTTATTTAAAATCATTGCTGAGAAAGCAAAGAATTAAGGAATAAAATCATGCGTCATCGCTACAGTGGTCGCAAACTAAATAAAACTAGTTCTCACAAAAGAGCTATGTTCCGCAATATGACAGCTTCTTTGGTTGAGCATGAATTGATTAAAACTACCCTGCCAAAAGCTAAAGAACTTCGTCGTTTTGCTGAGCCACTTATAACCATAGCAAAAGATGATTCTGTTGCTAATCGTAGATTGGTATTTGATCGTCTTCGCAGCAAAGAAGCTGTGGGCAAACTATTCTCTGATCTCGGTCCAAGATATCAGGAGCGTCCTGGTGGCTATTTGCGTATTCTTAAATGCGGTATGCGTACTGGTGATAATGCACCAATGGCCTATGTTGAGTTAGTAGATCGAGAAATTGTTGAAGTTGAAGAAGAAGTTGAAGCTGTAGAAGCTGCTGAATAAGTCTTTTATAGTGTTAAAAAACCGAGCTTTGGCTCGGTTTTTTTGTTTTAAATTTTCTATTCTACCTGCGCTTGTTCAATTATCTTTCTAGTTTTTAATTCCATCATTCTCAATGGACCATCCCAAACATAGCCTGTATCCATAGCAAAGTAGTTAGGCCCACATGGAGTCCCTTTAAGGGCTGCCCAGTGACCGAAAATAATAGTTACACCCATCTGTGCTCGCGGATGCTCAAACCAAGGTCTAAAGGGTTTTGGTATAGATGTTTTGTCTTTTGTTTTTAACTCTAATTGACCTTTGTCGCCACAAAAACGCATCCGCGTTAGGTAATTGGTGATTACTCGCAATCGCTCAGGCCCTTTTAAATCATCACACCATGTATCGGGACTGTTGCCATACATGTGCTCAAAAAATAACTTTCTTTTAGTTGACTGAATCGCTTCACTCACTTCAGCTGCTAGTTTATAAGCCTTTTCTGTAGGCCATATATGGGGGATGCCAGCGTGAACGATATGATAGTTTTCGATTTCAAGAAGCAATGGCTGGGTGCGTAACCAGGATAAAATCTCCTCCCTATCAGGTGCGTTTAGTATTTCTTTTAAAGTATCTTTTTTATTTGGCTTTCTGATACCCTCTGCTACTGCTAGTAGATGCAGGTCATGATTACCTAAGACCATTTTAAATGCGTCCCCAAGCGCCATACAAAAGCGTAATGTTGCTAGGGAATCAGGACCTCGATTGATAAGATCACCTACAGAGATGAGCAAATCATGGTCTTTATTAAAATTAACTTTTTCCAATAATGCCTTTAAAGGGACTAGACATCCTTGTATATCACCAACAGCATAAATAGCCATTGGGTTAGTTAACCTGATTGGGTGGAGCTAGCAAGAAAGGAGCGATAGGTACTTCAAGCGGGTTATTAAATTCATCAACCATATGATAAGAGCCCTGCATGGTCCCTACAGGGGTGTTTAGCACAGTTCCACTACTGTATTTATATTGAGTATTTGTTGGTATTAGTGGCTGCTCTCCAATCACTCCAGCACCCTTAACTTCTTGTTGTTGTTCGTCTGCATCAATAATAATCCAATGTCTGTGAAGTAAAACCACTCCAAAATCGGAGTTATTACTGATGGTTATATGGTACGCAAAAGCGAATTGGTTTTGATCTGGAATAGACTGATTAGCTATATATTGGGTTTCAACAGTCACATTGATATCGGACGGATTGACCATGGTTTCTAAATTACTCATCTGATTGGACCATATTGTTATTAATACAATTACTTAAAGTGACGAATTCTTCTACAGAGAGCTGTTCTGGTCGCTTTGTTAGATCAACCATCATTGGGTTTGGTGAAAGAAATTCAGTAAAGGTATTCAAACAATTTTTTAATGTTTTTCGCCGCTGCTGAAAACATTGACTGACGATTTTGCTGAGCAATTTGATATTGTCGGCTTTGTGAGGCAACTCTGAATAGGGCGTTAATCGTACAACAGCCGACTGAACTTTTGGTGCAGGATCAAATGACGTAGGCGGCACAGGAATAACTGGCATTACTCGACAGTGGTATTGAATCATTATTGATAACCTGCCATAGCTTTTTGATCCCGGTGAAGCACTTAAGCGATCAACCACTTCTCGCTGCAGCATAAAATGCATATCTTTAATTATTTCTCGTGATTCCAACAAATGAAATAATAAAGGGGTAGATATGTTGTATGGTAGATTTCCAACCAGACGAAGCTTGTCACCTTGATAAAATTGACCAAAATCAGTTTTTAAGGCATCGCTATTAATAATAGTGGCTAGGGGATAATCTAAAAGCTTATGGTTTAAAAATTCAATTAAATCGCGATCTAGCTCAACTAGCGTGATACTGGGACATTGTTTGATTAAATGTTCCGTAATAGCAGCCATTCCGGGGCCGATTTCAATTAGATTATCATTAGCTTTAGGATTGACGGCCGCCACTATTTGACCGATGACTTGTTGATCGATAAGAAAATTCTGCCCAAATCGCTTTCTGGCTTTATGTTGACTATTCAATCAATACTTTCCACTTGCAAAGATGCCATTTGAGTAGCCATAGAAATAGCAACCTCAAAACTTCCACAATCTGCAATACCTTTACCGGCTAAATCCAATGCAGTTCCATGATCCACAGATGTTCTGATAATGGGTAAGCCAAGGGTTATATTTGCCGCGCGCCCAAAACCACTGTGCTTAAGAACTGGCAGGCCTTGGTCGTGATACATTGCTAATATCGCATCAGCTGACTTGAGATGTTTTTCAGTAAACAGTGTGTCGGCTGGCAACGGGCCAATTAAGTCTAACCCCTGTGTTTTAAAGTAATTTATTGCTGGCGAAATTATTTCCATTTCTTCACTTCCTAGGTGCCCACCTTCGCCCGCATGAGGGTTGAGTCCACAAACCAAGATCTTCGGGTGCTCAAGGGCGAATTTAGTTTTTAAGTCATGACTTAGTATTTTGATGACTTTATGTAATAGGTCTGTAGAAATAGCATCTGAGACTTTTCGCAGTGGTAAGTGCGTGGTGGCTAGGGCAACTCGCATTTTTTCCGTTGCTAGCATCATGACTACAGTGTCTGTGCTGGTTTTTTGTGCGAGATACTCAGTATGACCTGAGAAGGCAATACCAGCGTCATTGATAATTGATTTTTGAACAGGCCCAGTAATCAATCCAGCGCATTGTGTATCCTTACATACATCAATAGCCGCGTCTAAACAGGAAAGCACATAATTGGCGTTATCGATATCTAAAACCCCTGGAAAGCTAGGTTTACTGAGTGTAATAGGCTTTATGTAGAGCTCTCCGGGTAGTAATGGTGTTGCAGATCGATGTGGATCGAATATTTTTAGCTTTAGAGGAAGCTTTAGTAAATTGGCGCGTTGCTGAAGAAGATCTGGATCGGCAAAAGCCACTAACTCATGGTCGCAACCCTGCTGGACGGCTTGAATTAAAAGCTCGGGTCCGATGCCTGCTGGCTCCCCTGGCGTAACCGCCAATCGTAGGCTCATTTTAGTTATATCTCTTTAATTTCAACATAAGCTTCATCGCGAATTCTTTGCAGCCATACTTGTAGTTCTTCTGAGTACTTGCGTTGCCTTAGAAGGTTGTCAGCTCTATTTCGTAATATATCGTCACTAAAATCCTGCATACGACGTTCGGTTACTTGCAAGATATGCCAACCAAATTGAGACTCAAAAGGCGCACTGACTTCGTTTAGGGTAATACTATCCATAGTGGCTTCAAACTTCGGCACAAACATACCGGGTGATGACCAGCCAAGTTCACCACCTTTTAACGCTGAGCCAGGGTCTTCAGAATGCTGTTTCGCCAGTGCAAAAAAATCGCCACCTGCTTGAACTTTTGATCGTATGTCATCAAGTAATGCGATGGTTTCTTTCTTGTCGCGAATTTGGTTGGGTTTTAAAAGAATATGGCGCGAAAAATGTTGTTCAATAAGTTGCTCTTCTCCACCTCTTCGATTATATAATTTAAGTAGATGAAAGCCAGCCCCACTTCTAACTGGCTTTGAAATATCACCAGATTCAAGACCTTCGATAGCTGCCGTAAAGAGACTCGGCAGTTGAGCTTGCTTTCGCCAGCCTAGATCACCACCATCAAGAGCGCTCTGGTCATCGCTATGTGTAATTGCTAATTGTTTAAAGTCAGCACCTTGATTAATTTGCTCAATAATGGAATCTAGTTTTTCTTGGGCTTCATTTATTTCGTTAGCTTTTGAAGCTGATGAGACAGAAATAAGAATTTGACCTAACTCAATATCTGGAGAAGTCATTAATTTTCCTTCTTCAGAATTAAGGTAGTTGTTAATTTCTTGATCACTGATACGAATACCCCGCATTACACTACCTTGCTGCACTTGCGACATTATCATTTCATTGGCTATTTGCTGGCGAAGGGCGTCTATACTTTCACCACTAGCATGAAAATTGGCTAAAAAATCTTGTGGGCTGAGGTTATTACTGGCTGCTAAACGAGTAATTGCTTGATCTATTTCATGATCAGGGATTCGAACGCCAGCTTTAAAGCCTATATTTAGTTGGAGTCGCTCAGTGATTAAGCGCTCAAGTACTTGGGTTTTTACTATTTCTTGTGCTGGAGGCTGTGTTCCAGATTCTTGAATATTACGGTAAATCGATTCAGTGCGCTCATTGAGTTCACTGAGCATTACTACATCGTCATTCACAATGGCAGCGACTCGGTCTAGAAGTGCTACTTTGGCAATAGCAGAAGTTGATGCTAAACCACAAAGAATTAGACAAAGAGAAATAGAGTTATGTAATGGTTTAAAATTGTTCCAAAGGCTCATAGCCAAAGATTCCTTTTTTCAAAATTGAGGCCACACGACCATTGGTTCCCGCTAAGCCTCTAAACTGTATCTGAAAGAATACACCGTTCCTAAGCTCCAGATCTTGCTCTGGGTTGTAACGCAAATCGCGACGATCAAGCCAACGTCGAACCACTAGTCCTGCGCGCCAGCAACAGTTGTTATATTCGAACCCAGAAAACAGCTCAAGTTCCCTATGATTTGTAAAGTCATGGTGCCATCGACCAACCCAGTTAAAGTCATTCCATATGGGTACGTAGAAGGACATATCAAATTGTTCGACACGTTCTTGCGCCTCTAGGTTACTGTATATTTTAGTATCAAGACTGGAATAGCGGTAGCTTAAATTGAATAGTTTGTCTTCATTTTTATAGTATAAACTTGCGGCACCTTTTTCCCAATAGTTGTCCTGATTGTTATAAACTGCCTCATTATTTAAATGCCACTGATCATTAATTCTAAAGGATAATTCAAATGCTAAATCTGATTTTTTACGCTCTAATTTAGAATTATCCGGTAAACTTTCAGACAGGCTGACTCTGCGATCGTCAAAATAAATGGCCTGTGCTATGTTGGCGCGAAATCTCTCATGACCATTCTTCTTGTCGATAAGACTTGTTGACAAGCCTAGAGTGAGTCGATGATCATCCGAAATTCTATCACCGCCTACATAGCGACTATCACTGAAGAGTTGAGCAAAGGAGGGGCTGATTTCTTTAGTATCAAAATCAGGTAATGATTGCTGATCGCGAAATTTAGATTTCACATAAAAAAGTCTAGGCTCTAAGGTTTGTTTATACCCAGAAAATAACGTGCTAGTTTTTTCGAAAATAATACCGCTATCAAGACTTAGTGTGGGAACTGTAATTGATGAATTATCATTTTTATTGGGTTCAGCGAGATTCAACTTATAGCCCAAATATTTGAGCCCAAGGTTTGGCTTTACATAGCCCCAACTCCACCGCTTGTATAGACCAAGTCTATAATCTAGAGAAGTTCTTCCTCCGCTGATAAGACTTTGGTTATCATGCCGGAATTCAGTATGTTGGTTGCGTATTTTAGCAGTGACAGAGTTGCTATATCTAAAATTACCATTGAGAGTTACTTCTGACGAAACCCTATAAGGGTCATCCAATCTTAGAGTAATTGACTGATAATCCAAGGATCTAATCGAAAAATCCCAGTGATCAGTTTGATAGCCTAATGATCCCATGCGCCGTAAATAAATTGGGTTTACTTGTTCACCCGTCATTTGGCCAATATCGGAGAAGTAGTTTTTATCGCTTACATTATTGATATCAATAACAGATGACCACGATTGAGCAAAGTTCCCTTGGTGCTTTAAGCTAATAAGATAGCGGTCTTGACCTTGATTTGGATAGAGCCCAGTAGTCGGATCTTTTTGGTATTCATTGTTACCACCCTTGTCCTTACCAAGAAAGCTTGCCGCTAGCTGACTTTTTGACCAGCTATTAAGATGTCTAAATTTAGTTTCTACACCAGTGCCGCGATGCTGAATATACCGAGGTGTTATTGTGGCGTCATAATTGGACGCTAAATTCAAATAAATGGGCTGTGAAAAATCTAAGCCATTTTCCTGATCTCTTGAAATACTTGGAAACAATAGACCAGAAGACCTGCGTTCACTGATAGGAAATTTTACATAGGGAAAGTAAAAAATAGGTATTTTTGCAAAATCGAGTCGTGCATTTTTGATAGTTGCAAACCCTGAGGTTTGGTCGAGGCTTATTTCACTTGTTTGTAATTCCCAGCTATTAACCGATGGCTCGCAGCCAGTAAAAGATGAGTCTTTTATAATAATAATTCCATCAGATTTCCTGCGAAGTACTTTAGCATCTCCTCTAATCGAAGCTTGATGCAATACATAGGTAGCATTTTTAATCTGCACTTCTTCGCTATCAAGATCTAGCAGAGCATAGTTGCCGATTAACAGCATATTGGGTTCTCGAAAACTAACATTCCCTGTAAGTGTAATTGTTCGATTTGCTTGATCAACTAAGGCACTGTCGCTTCTTAATTGTCGATAACCCTGGGATATATTTACATCACCCTCTAGAAGAGCAACTGAATCGCTTTGCGCTGCAGTATTGAGTGCATTCACCCTCAGAGGCGCTTGGTCAGGGTCCTGATTTGCATCTTGATAGTTTCGTTTAGGTTCTATGTAAGCACCACAGCAGTATTTAGCCACTAGTGCTTTTTGATTAGGTGTCATATGTTGCTTTTCAACCCAATCCAAATTATTAACAGGCGCTAGCCTTGGCTGCTCATTTTCGCCAGGGATTTCAGATTTTGAGGATTGCGTTATAGTGGGTTCTGCACGCACAGTTACAGAGCACAATAAGATCAAAGTGCAAAGGCAAAAAAATGCTACTGAAAAACTAAATTTAACCCTGTTGAACAAAATTATTCTCATTACAAATTCTCATAGTGATATTCTAACTGAAATAGGTGCAGATTGGATGTTTCTATGTTAATTAAACTTAATCAGGTTGAAGGTATTTTTGCCGCAATACTTGAAAGCTAACAGGTTGTTAGGGATATAATGGTTTAGCTCTCATTATAAATATAAATTCATATGCAAAATCGGGATTACTTTTCTCACTGGGTTGAACAATCATTACCCTCTGGCGTGGACACTCCAAGAGAGTTACGACTTGAAGCGTTGGCAGGTGATGCAGGGTTTCGTCGTTATTTTCGGGTGAATACCGAGCCTAGCCTTATTGCTGTTAATTCTCCCCCTGAAAAAGAAAAAAATTCAGAATATGTAAAACTTTCATTATTTCTTCAGGCTCAAGGGCTTACCACGCCAAAAATTCATGCAGTAAATTACACGGATGGGTATATGCTAGTTGAGGATTTTGGTTCTACCCTATTTGGTCAGAAACTTGGAACAGATAACCTCAATCTACTTTATGACAGGGCTGAAAAAGAACTACTCAAAATTCAAAAAACAACAGATAAAGCAACTTCTGTTCCTTTGCATAATGAGATCAAAATGGGCCAAGAATTAGCTCTATTTGAACAGTGGTTTTTAAATAGCTTGCTTGGCTACCAGCTGAGTTGTGATGAAAAAAACATGCTAGACGAATTCTTTGACTGTTTGATAGGCAGTTCTAAATCTCAGCCTCAGGTTTTGATTCACTCTGATTACCACTCGCGCAACTTAATGATTTTAGAGCAAGAACAGCTTGGTGTTATAGATTTTCAGGATGCAATGCTCGGCGGTATTACTTATGACTTGGTTTCACTGCTAAAGGACTGTTATGTTCGTCAGCCCGAAAACTGGGTCATAGAACGAGCCTTGAGATATAAACAGCACCTTGTGACGACTAATTTATTAACCTATGTGGATGATAAGCAATTTCTTCAATGGTTTGATTTAATGGGCTTGCAACGCCATATAAAGGTATTGGGTATATTTTCTAGATTGGCTCTTAGAGACGCTAAAAGTAGCTACTTAAATGACATTCCTCTAGTGGTTCACTATTGCCTAGAAGCCTCAAATAAATACCCTCAAGCGAAACAATTTGATCAGTGGTTTAGGGACAAAATTTTGCCTCTACTGGACCCTAAGACCTGGTACTCTAATGTGCTTGAGGATCAATAATGAAAGCCATGATTTTAGCTGCGGGTTATGGCAAAAGATTACAGCCTTTAACTAATAAAACACCTAAGCCTTTATTATCTGTTGGCGGTAAGCCGCTTTTGCAGCACCATATTGAGCATCTTGCCGTTAACGGAATCACTGAGGTAATTATCAATACATCGTGGCTGGCAGATAAAATAGAGGACTATTTTGGCGATGGTTCAGATTATGGGATCAATATTACTTGGTCGAGAGAGAGTGAACCCCTAGAGACGGGCGGCGGCATTAAAAAAGCGTTGCCATTATTGGGGGATCAACCTTTTTTGTTAATCAATGGAGATATATGGACTGATTTTAAAGTTTCTTCAGTTTTAAATTATCAGCTGAGTGACGATCAGGCTGCTTGGTTATTATTGGTTGAAAATCCAGAGCATAATCCCGAGGGTGATTTTGGGCTTGCAAATGATTTAGTGAGTTATCAACCTCAGATTAAATATACCTTTAGTGGTATAAGCTTAATAAGGCCACAATTAATAATGGACTATATTCATAACCAAACCAAACAACAATTTTTTCCACTTAGAGATGTGTTGCGACCGGCAATTGAGGCTCAGGCAGTATCTGGAGCAGTTTATCGAGGCCAGTGGTGTGATGTTGGAACGGTTGAACGATATAAACGTCTAAATAAATTGCTAGAAAATTAAGTTATAAGCCGACCAAAAAATGGGATAGATAATGATTTCAATAACAGCTTATAGAGTGACTTTTTGGTGCCTGCTGGTGACAGTGGGTATTTTCTCAGTTGTATCTTTAGAGCCATTTCATCAAATTTTTGATTGGCAGGACAAACTACATCATCTACTTGCTTATGCAGTTCTATTTTGGTTATTACTCGGTGCCTATGAGCAACAGCAAAATATATGGAAGTTAGCTATCTTATTGGCTGCTTTTAGTGGCTTGATTGAAATAGCACAGTCTTATACTGGTTATCGCCAAGCGGATTTGATGGATTTATTAGCCAACGTTATAGGTATCCTAGTAGCCGCTTTTTTATATATTCTAAGGCGGAATTTTTAATTACTGCTGTAGTAGAGTTTTAATATTTTTTGGGTGAAGGGTTTGGCTGCCAGCAAAAGAAAGCACAAGGGTGGTTAGCTCATCCCAGATATCAGCTTGACGCAATCCTTTTACGCCACGATCAATTGCACCTGCTTGATGCATAAGCATGCGAAGGTGAGCAGGAGAGAGTCGACTTAGCGCTTTTCTAAAAATTGGGATGCGCTTATCCCAAACTCCAGCACTTTTTAAGGCTTTATCCTTTGAGTTTCCCAGTAAAACTTGATGACTGGCTTTATTGAGGGTTCGTAGCTCTCTTGTAATTGCCCACAGCAGAGCCAGTGGTTCAGTGCCTTCATTTTCAAGCCCTCGGAGCGCTTTCGCAGCGGACTGGGCGTCCCCATCTAGTACTTTATCGACAAAAGAAAATAGATTATAGCGGGCACTATCTGCAACAACTGTGGACATAATATCGGCATTTACTTTACCTTCTAACGACAATAATTTGAGTGTATTGATTTCTTGCATAGCCGCTAATAGGTTACCCTCAACTCGATCAGCAAGAATATCCACTGCGCCTTGACTGGCTTCGATACCACACTGCACAAGACGTTGATTAATCCATCTTGGAAGTTGTTCTGGCGTGACTGGCCATACTTGAATATGAACACCTTTAGATTCTAGGGTTTTCATCCACTTGCTCTGATAAGCGCCTTTGTCTAATTTGGGTAAAATAACAAGGATTAAATTGCTGTCATTGAGATTTTCACACAGTTCACAAAGGGCCTTACTGCCCTTATCGCCGGGCTTGCCACTGGTAATACGTAATTCTAGAATTTTTTTATCTGAAAACAATGACAGTGAGTTAGTTTCGTTGAAAACCAAATTCCAATCAAATCTAGCATCTATATCAAATGTTTCTCTTTCAGTGAATTCTAGTTGGCGCGCAGTACTTCGAACAGCATCTGCCGCTTCTTGAGATAAAAGAGGTTCATCACCGCTGATAATAAAAATGGGTGATAGCTGTTTGGTCTGCAAGCTTTTTTGCAAATAAGATTTCAGCTGATCAGGTTTAATTTTCACTAATAACCTTTTTGTCTATAGGAAGCCTCGCCTAAACGACGAACAATTTGCCTGACAATTTTCGCGCGCAAATTATTTTGTAACAGATTTTCCTCATTTTCCGAGGCCAGCATATCTGATTCATTATAGTTGTAGGTGCTTTCAGCTGAAGCTGAAGTCATAGGGATAATTTGAGCCCCCTGTTTATCTAAAACCATATAATCAACGGTTTTATAGATTTGGTACTGGGCTGGGCGAACACTTGTATTAAGCGCACCAATTCGACGAGATTGCGTAATATCTATTATCTTAATTTGGTAATTGGCACTCTCTGTAGCGCCAACAAGTTGCACATTATTAGCTCTAAGCGCGCGCTTTAATTCAATACCTAGAGAGCTTTGTGAGCCAGAGTAACTTACGTGAACAGCCCCTATACTATTGTCGAGTAACAGAGTGTCGCGCAATTGCCAGCCGCATGAACTTAGAGCTAAAAATACCCATGTCAGATTTATTAGTACCCATTTTTTTGGCATTACTTAAACCTTCATATAAGGTAATTTTATTAGTTGGCTACAATATTAACCAATCTTCCAGGAACCACAATAACTTTTCTTACGGTATTGCCTTCAATAAAGCGCTGCACATTAGATTCACTAAGAGCAAGTTGTTCAATCTCTTCCTTAGACTCATCTACTGCAACCTGAATTTTACCCCGCACCTTGCCGTTCACTTGAACCACTAAATCAATCGAGCTTTGAACCAGGGCCGATGAATCAACTTCAGGCCATGCTGCTTCAGCAATACTATTTTTATGCCCCATTTTTTGCCATAGACTGTGACAGATATGAGGAACAATAGGCGCTAGCAATAAGATAGCAGAAGTTAGTGCCTCATGCTTTACTGCAGTACTTTGAGAGTCCTTATTTGAGAGCTGAGAAATATCATTTAAAAGCTCCATAACAGCTGCAATTGCTGTATTAAAAGTATAGCGACGACCAAAGTCATCACTGACTTTTTCAATGGTTTGATGTGTCTTTCGGCGCAGATTTTTTTGTGCATCATTTAGATTTTCAGGTTCGAGCTTTGGTATTTCACCTAAATCACAATGCGCCAAAACCGCAAGCCATAGTCGACGCAGAAATCTGTGGGCACCAGAAACGCCGTCATCGCTCCACTCTAAAGTTTGCTCTGGGGGCGCAGCAAACATAGTGAATAATCTAACCGTGTCAGCGCCATGTTTTTCAATGGCGGACTGAGGGTCTATGCCATTATTTTTAGACTTAGACATTTTTATCGTGCCACCACTTTGGACTTCCTCTCCATTGTTGCGGTCTATAGCTTTGATGGTTCGACCTTTATTATCCTTTTCAACATCAACATCTGATGGCGCTAGCCATACTTTATGGCCTTCTTTTTCGGAATAAAAAGATTCCGCTAATACCATGCCCTGACAAAGCAAACGCTTAAACGGTTCATCACTATTAACAAAACCCTCGTCCCTTAAAAGTTTGTGAAAAAATCGAGAATAAAGAAGGTGCAAAATAGCGTGTTCGATTCCACCCACATATTGATCAACTGGTAGCCAGTAATTAGCCCGATCAGGATTTAGCATAGATTCTTTTTCATCGGGACAGGTAAAGCGAGCATAGTACCAGGATGATTCCATAAACGTATCAAAAGTGTCGGTTTCATGCTCGACCGGTTGACCATTTAATTGCGCTTTGCGCCACTCAGGATCGGCTTTAATCGGCGACTGAATACCATCCATTTCGACATCCTCAGGCAAAAGAACCGGTAATTTTTCAAGAGGAACTGGAATATCAGCACCATCGCCAAGATTAAACATTGGAATAGGCGAGCCCCAATAACGCTGACGGCTAACACCCCAGTCTCGCAACCTAAAGTTAGTAGTAGCGGAGCCAAGATTTTTTTCATTGAGTGCTGTTGCTATGGCGTCGAACGCGGCATTAAAACCAAGACCATCAAATTCTCCGGAGTTAATCAATTGTCCCTTGCTAGTGAAGGCCTGTTGGCTAAGGTCACAATCTTGACCATCAAAAGGCTTAATTACCTGTTCAATAGATAGCTGATATTTTTGGGCAAATTCATAATCCCGCTGATCATGGGCAGGCACTCCCATAACTGCGCCAGACCCATAATCCATCAATACATAATTGCCGATCCAGACAGGAATATTTTCTCCGGTTAGTGGGTGTATAGCGTCGATACCTGTTGCTACACCGGCTTTTTCAATAGTTGCCATTTCAGCTTCTGATACTTGCTGTGATTGGCAATTTTCAATGAATTTAGCCAATTTTGGATTGGATTTTGCAAGTTCCAACGCAATGGGATGTTGCGGGGCTAAGCTAAGATAGGTAACCCCCATTAACGTATCGGGTCTAGTGGTATAGACGTCAAAACTACGGTGTTTATCAATGGCTTCATGTAATCGGAAGCTCATATTGATACCGCGACTTTTACCAATCCAGTTACGCTGCATGGTTTTTACTTGCTCAGGCCAGTGCTCTAGTTGATCTAAGTCGCCAAGTAATTGATCTGCATAGTCGGTAATTCGAATAAACCACTGTGGTATTTCTTTGCGCTCAACTATAGTTCCACAACGCCAGCAACCGCTATCAATAACCTGTTCATTGGCTAAAACAGTCTCATCATGTGGGCACCAGTTTACTGCGCTAGTTTTTTTATAGACCAAGCCTTTTTCATACAGTCGCGTGAAGAACCATTGCTCCCACTTGTAGTAATCTGGCTGGCAGGTTGCGAGCTCTCTAGACCAGTCGATACCAAAGCCCAGGGATTTAAGCTGGGTTTTCATATAATCTATATTTTCAAGGGTCCATTTAGCGGGAGCCGTTTTATTTTGGATAGCTGCATTTTCAGCGGGAAGACCGAAGGCATCCCAACCCATAGGATGAAGAACATTTTTACCCTGCATTTTTTGATAGCGAGCAATAACATCAGTGATCGTATAGTTGCGAACATGCCCCATATGAAGCTTGCCGCTTGGATAAGGGAACATAGCAAGACAGTAAAACTTTTCTTTATCGGGATCTTCACAGACTTCAAACGTTTTATTTTCAGACCAAAACGTCTGGGCCTCTTGCTCAACTAAAGCCGGATCATATTGTTGTTCTTGGGTCATTGGGCTCACTGTTTTAAAAAATTAATTTTCAGTGGCGAATTATAGGCCAAGCTTCGTCGCTCTAACAGCGATTAAGTAAAGCGATGTGATTTTAACCTCTATATTTTAACCGGCTGAAGAAGATGAAATTTTAGGGATGCCCAGTTTTTCGAAGTTGGCCATCATATCCTCAGCAGAGGTTGCTGCATTGATATTCTGATCTATCATCAAAATTTTGCCTTCCTTACTGATGTAAATAGTATGTCTTTTAGAAAAAAGATTAAGTGTTAACACATCATATGCTTTAGCCACCTCCTTTGAGGGGTCACTTAGCAAAGGAAAGTCAGCATTGGTGGATTCGGCAAAAGCAATATTTTTCTCAAGTGGATCGACGCTAGCCATAAAGTAAGTAACATCAAATTGTTTTAGAAGGGTGCTATTTTCGGCCAATGACTTACACTCAATGGTGCAACCTGAGGTGAAGGCTCGTGGATACCAAGCTATTACAATAGCCTGTTTTCCTTTGAATTGCTGGAGGCTATAGGTCTTTCCATCCGATGCTTGCAAAGAAAAATCTGGGGCTTTATCCCCAACTTCAAGGGCAAGAGAAGCGCCAGAAAAAAGAAGGGCTAAAGTTGCGATGCTTTGAGTGATAATTTTCATTTAAGTCTCCTAAAATTTTGTGCGCAATCGATTTAATCCAAGCATTGAAATTACTAGCAGGCAAAATATTACTACAGGCCAGCTTGCAAACTTAGAGAATGGCGTCTCTCCAGTTCGAGGGCTAATTTTTCCAGTTAATACCCCAGTAGTAAATTGCTCTAATTGATGGGTAATTTTTCCCCTATGATCGACCAACCCAGTGATTCCATTATTAGTGCCACGCATCACAGGTTTGGCATTTTCAATAGCTCGCATTCTTGCCATCTGCATATGCTGAGCGGGGGCAACAGAATCTCCAAACCACGCGTCATTGCTGACAGTTAATAGCATATTTGTATTACGAGTATTTCTTGCAACCAGATCTGGATAAGCAATCTCATAACAGATGGCAGTTGAAATATTAACCTCCGCGGCTATTAGAGGTTTTTGCTCTTCACTGCCTAGTGAAAATGATGACATTGGTAAGTCAAAGAAGTTATTAAGACCCCGAATTAGGGTTTCAAAGGGCACATATTCGCCAAAGGGTACTAATCGAGTTTTATTATAGATCCCTTGACCCTTACCCAATGCAATCATTGAATTATAGTAGGGCCCCTCCGGCTTGGTATTAAAGGGTAGGCCTGTAATTAGTGCCGTATTATGATTGAGCGCTTGCTGGTGAGCTATATCCAAAAAATCAGTAATCTGGGTGTAGAGAGATGGAATAGCACCTTCAGGCCATATAATAATTTCACTACCCCAATAATCCTGTGTTTGATTAAGTAGTTTTTGTAAAATCTCATTGCGCATCGAAAATGACCATTTGTCATTTTGGTTCACATTAGGTTGAATTAAAGCCACAGAAATTTGTTTTTCAGCGGGCTGAGTCCAGTGAATTTTTTGCAGCGCAAAACCGCTTAAAAAGATCATAGCAATCAAGGCATAACCTGCCAGTGGTAAGGGTAAGTTTTTGTGGAATCGACTCTGAGCCAGAACCATTGCTGCAAGGGCGGTAAAATAACTCAGTAAAAAAACACCACCTATAGGCGCCCATCCACTTATCCATGTATCAGTATGACTGTAGCCGGCATAAAGCCATGGGAAGCCGGTTAATATCCAACTTCTACTCCATTCGCTGAGCACCCAAATTGCCGGAAGCGCCAAAAGCCATAGATTATTTCTCTGGGGAATAAGGGTACAAAGTGAAAAAGGGACTGCAAAAACTACCGCATTAAAAAAGCAGAACAAAAATGTCCCCATCAGGGCTAATAAAAATGAAATATCGCCAAAAAAATACATACTGACAAAAACCCAGCTAACCCCCGTACCAAACATTCCTAAACCAAAGATTGTTGAGCGTTTAAAGGCCTCTTTAGCAGATTGTTGCGGCAGGTTTAGAAAAAGGGCTGCCATACTAATTACGGCAACAGGCCAATAGGAAAGGGGCGCCAAGGAAAGAGGAAATAATGCCCCTGCAATCAAAAGGCCTAGATAAATTAAAAGCGTTTTAGTACGCATAATGGCAGGCTAAATTTACAAGTCTTTGATGACTTCGATAAGTGTGATCTTTCGATTGTCGCAGTTCAGTACTTTGAAATCGAATGGTGATATTTTAGTATTTTCACCAATATTTGGCAGATGACCAAAGGCATTGATTACCAGGCCGCCAACCGTATCAAATTCATCATCGGGAAAACCGACATCGAAAAACTCATTAAAGTCATCAATGGTGGTTATCGCTTCAACGCTGTAACAGTTTTCAGAAATTTGGATGATTTGTTCTGGCTCGTGTTCATCGGTTTCATCCTCAATTTCACCAACAATTTCTTCTAATACATCCTCAATGGTCAGAAGACCCGATACTCCGCCATATTCATCAACGATAATTGCCATATGGTATCGCTGCTCACGAAACTCTTGGAGTAATACGTTGAGCCGCTTACTTTCCGGGATAATAGTAGCAGGCCTAAGCATACGCTGAAGGTCAAAGGATTCTTTGCCCGACAAGACCAGAGGCAACAGCTCTTTTGCTAGTAAAATGCCTTTAATATCGTCAGAGGATTCACCAATAACGGGAAAGCGAGAGTGCTGGGATTGAATAACGACCTGTAAAATCTGCTCTAGCGTAAAATCTTCTTCAATCACCATCATTTGAGATTTTGGCACCATAATCTCTCGTGCCTGTAGATCAGATACTTTTAGCGCGCCCTCCATAATTTGCAGCGCACCAGGATCAATAATGGACTGATCCTCAGCGTCGCGCAAAATCTCAATAACATCATCGCTACTTGATGGTGCAGGCGAAAAGGTCTCCCATAGTTTTTGAAGAAGTGTTTTTTCTTGCGGGCTGTTATCTATTTCATCATTCATTATTCTATTCTTATTCACATGCATAGGGTGGGGGAAAACCCAAATCTAGCATAATGTCCGTTTCAAGTGTCTCCATCGTTGCCGCTTCTGAATCATTTTGATGATCATGGCCTAGCAAATGTAGCACACCATGGATAATCATGTGAGCCCAATGTGCTTTGAGGTCTTTATTTTGTTGTTTAGCCTCTCTAGCAACAACCGGTGCGCAGATAACGATATCGCCAATTAATGGCAATGGTTCTGGAATTTCTGCATCAAATGGAAATGACAGTACATTAGTTGGGCCGCAAGCGCCACGGTATGTTTCGTTTAAAGTTTTACCTTCTAGTTCATCGACAATACGAATACTTAGCTCAGTATCACCAATTTTTGAGCCTACAGCAGCGCTTACCCAGCGCTTAATACTTTGTTCGTCAGGCGCATCTACAGAGGATGAAGCCTTCTGAATATCCAATATAATAGTCATTATGCAAAAAATTATCTTTTAAGATTTGGCTTCGTGATCATCATAGGCATCAACAATGCTTTGAACCACTGGATGGCGCACCACATCTCTAGAAATAAAATTAGTAAAGCTTATATCTTCAACTGATTTTAAAACTTCTTGAGCATGAACCAACCCAGAACTTACGCCTTTAGGTAGATCAATTTGAGAGCAATCCCCAGTGATAACTGCGGTAGAGCCAAAACCTATTCTTGTAAGGAACATTTTCATTTGTTCTCGTGTTGTGTTTTGACTTTCATCGAGAATAATATAAGCAGAGTTTAAAGTTCTGCCTCGCATGTAAGCTAAGGGCGCAACTTCTATCACACCACGTTCTTGCAGTTTGGCGACAGCTTCAAAACCTAGCATTTCATGCAGAGCGTCATATAGTGGGCGCAGATATGGGTCTACTTTTTGAGCTAAATCTCCGGGCAGAAATCCAAGGCGCTCACCCGCTTCAACGGCAGGTCGAACCAAAAGAATTCGCTCCACTTCATCGCGAAGCAATGCCTCTACGGCACAGGCGACCGCGAGATATGTTTTGCCGGTGCCCGCAGGCCCAATTCCAAAATTGATATCATGAGTTTGAATAGCTCTTACATAGCGCTGTTGATTCATCCCTCGAGGCTTGATATTGCCCTTTTTGGTTCTTATTACCGAAAAATTTTCAATATTATCGGATGACTCGATGGTGCTTGCAGTTTGGGTCATAGGTTTTTCTCTCTCGGATTGTCGGAGGTTGAGATGGACTTCTTCAATAGGTAATTCAGGAAAGTGCGCGGTTTGTTGGTAGAGGTTTAGCAACACATCTAATGCGCCTTGGCAGGCTTTAGGTTCACCATAAATGGCAAAGAAATTATCCCGCGAGCGAATTTCAACCTCCAAGCGCTGTTCAATAAGGCGCAGGTTTTCATCAAATTGGCCGCAAAGCGATGCTAGACGATGTACGTCATTAGGCTCAAGGTTAATACTGTGAGCAGATGATAATGATTCCAGTCGATTCACTGGTTATTTCTATACCTCTTAAAAAGTAGATGGACCTAGCATAACGCGAAATTAAACACAGGGTAAATACTTTTTGTGACTATTATTTGACGCCATAATTAAAATGGCATAGTAACTGAGAGTTTTAGCAAAGGGTGCCTCGCAGGCTATTTGGCAAGGCTTCAATTATTTCAGCCTCGACAAAATGCCCGATCAGTTCATGGTCATCAGTTGAAAAGTTAACCACGCGGTTATTTTCAGTGCGTCCTTGCAACTGACCTGGATCCTTTTTTGATACGCCAGTTACTAACAGAGTCTGCTGAGTGCCAACCATGCGTCGACTTATTTCAAAGGCATTTTGCAGAATCCGATCTTGAAGGATTTTTAGACGCTGTTTTTTAACGCCCTCATCTTCAGTATCCGCAAGATCTGCCGCGGGAGTGCCTGGTCGCGCGCTGTAAACAAAGCTAAAAGAGGTATCAAAACCAATATCTTCAATAAGCTTCATAGTGGCGGCAAAGTCTGCCTCGGATTCACCGGGAAACCCAACAATAAAGTCTGAAGAAATACTTATATCGGGTCGTATCGCTCGCAGGCGGCGTATTTTTGATTTATATTCAATGGCGGTGTGGCCGCGTTTCATAGCCATCAAGGTTCGGTCTGAGCCACTTTGAACTGGCAGATGGAGGTGGCTAACCAGCTCGGGAACCTTGGCATAGACATCTATTAATGCATCGGAAAATTCTACTGGATGAGAGGTAGTGAAGCGGATTCGATCAATACCGTCAATTTGAGCTGCATAGGTTATTAGTTCGGCTAAATCACAGATTGATTCATCCGGCATTTCGCCCCTATAAGCATTAACATTTTGACCTAAAAGATTGATTTCTCTCACACCCTGTTGAGATAGCGCACTAATTTCTGCTAGAACATCTGCTAGCGGCCGACTGACTTCCTCGCCTCGAGTGTAGGGGACTACGCAAAATGTACAATATTTAGAGCAACCCTCCATTATTGAAACGAAGGCGCTGACCCCGTCAGCCTCAGGGGCGGGCAACCGATCAAATTTTTCTATTTCAGGAAAGCTGATATCGACAGCAATTGTGCCATCCTGTTTTTGAGTTTCAATCATCTCAGGTAGGCGATGAAGTGTTTGCGGGCCAAAAATAACATCGACAAAAGGTGCTCGTTTGGCAATAGCTTCTCCCTCCTGGCTTGCCACACATCCGCCCACACCAATAACTAAATCAGGATTTTTTTCTTTTAATTTTCTCCAGCGCCCTAGCTGATGAAACACTTTTTCTTGCGCTTTTTCGCGAATTGAGCAGGTATTTAGGAGTAACACATCTGCCTCATCGGCATTTTCTGTAGTTACCATATTGTGGCTATCACCCAATAAATCTACCATGCGAGATGAGTCGTACTCATTCATTTGACAGCCATGGGTCACAATATGCAATTTTTTAACAGATTCAGTTGCCATTAGAGTAAAGCTTTCATTGATTGGTTAGTAAGATGTGCATTATAACTTTGCATCATTAATTGGCAATATTATCCCACTTGATTTGTGATACAATTTCCAACGTTTTTTATTGATATATATGTGATTTTTAATGATTAATGAACCTATTTACAGAATAACTTTCTTCAATCAGAGTCAGGTCTACGAGATATATGCTAGGCATGTTTTCCAAAGCGATCTTTGGGGTTTCTTGGAAGTAGAGCAATTTGTCTTTGGAGAGCGATCAAAAATGATTGTTGATCCAGCAGAAGAAAAATTAAAGAGTGAATTCTCGGCTGTTAAGCGCAGTTTTATCCCGATGCAGTCCATCGTGAGAATTGATGAAGTTGATAAGGAAGGGACTTGCAAGATAACAGAAGCTCCTAAGGGTGGAAATATTACTCCCTTTCCCTTTCCAAATGTGGCTGGCGTTAAGCCGGTAAAAGAATAGGATTACCCGCTAAACAAGTAATTTTATGGCGACAGATTTTATTCTTTGCAAATAATAGCTGAGTCGGCATTTAAATGGGTTATAAACATTATCCACGGTGTATACTTATTATAAGTGTATGGTAAGGTTTTCACATATTTTTGTTTAACTGTTTTTATTAAATGTAACTTTTAGAGTAGTCTTTATGTTGGAACAGCAAGCGCTAAAATTATTGCCCTTCGAATTTGCTCGAATTAATCGCGTTATGATTGATAATGAACAAGAGCAACTGCTAGTTGGCCCCAAGGCTCCCCTTTGGGCTGTCACTGAAGTAAGCCGTGTGACTAGGGCCAACTTGCCGGTGACACATTTAGCCGAAGCGGAATTTGATGCGCATCTTAGTCAAATCTACAGCGGCCGTTCAGGCACATCAGAGTCAGTGATGGAAGATATCAAAGACTTCGTTGATATGGAGTCTGCTGCAGCTGACCTTGAAGATGTTAGTGATTTGTTAGATGCCGAAAATGATGATGCGCCTATAGTAAGGCTTCTTAACGCTGTTCTTACAGAATCCCTCAAAGAAAATGCTTCAGATATTCATATAGAGCCCTACGAAAAAGAAGCCTTAGTGCGTTTTCGTCTAGATGGTGTTCTCAGAACAGTATTAACACCCTCGGTTCAAATTGCACCGTTGTTAATTTCGCGCATCAAAGTAATGTCAAAGTTAGATATTGCTGAAAAGCGCTTACCCCAAGATGGTCGTATGAGCGTTTTAATTGGCGGTCGCAATATCGATTTGCGGGTTTCTACCATGCCCTCAAGTCATGGTGAGCGCGTAGTAATGCGTTTACTTGATAAGGATGCAGGTAAGCTCAAAGCTCAGCAGCTTGGAATGCCTGAAGATACAAAAGAAGAGTTAGATCAGCTGATTTCAAGACCCCACGGAATTATTTTGGTAACCGGCCCTACAGGATCAGGTAAAACCACAACTCTTTATGCTGCATTGCAGCAAATGGATCGCCAGCAACGCAATATTATGACCGTGGAAGATCCAGTGGAATACGATCTTCCCGGTGTAAGCCAAACACAGATTAATCTTCGTGCTGGTATGACATTTGCCCGCGGGCTGCGTGCTATTTTGCGACAGGATCCCGATGTTATATTAATTGGTGAGATTCGTGATGGCGAAACCGCTGAAATTGCCACTCAGGCCAGTCTTACAGGTCACTTAGTTTTATCTACCCTTCATACCAATACAGCTGCCGGCGCTATTACCAGATTGCAGGATCTTGGGGTTGATAGCTTTTTATTGGCATCCACGGTCAGAGGCATTATTTCCCAGCGACTGATGCGTAAACTATGCACCCATTGTCGCAAAGAGGTACCAGCGGACGAATACCATCGCAACCTGCTAGGCCTTCCAAAGGGAGCTACCATCTTTGAGTCACAGGGTTGTGAACATTGTAATAATACCGGCTTTGTCGGCCGTCAGGCGCTATTTGAATTAGTCACTGTCAGCGCGGAACTTCAATCGTTGATTCACGAAAATGCTGGTGAAATTGAACTTGAGCAGTCCATACGACAGCACGTCCCAAGTATTCGTGAAGCTGGATTTAATCTTGTGCGAGAAGGGACGACTACAGTAGAAGAAGTACTACGAGTAACGAGTGTGTAATCCCTTATGCCTACTTTTGATTATGCAGCGTATGATGTCTCCGGAAAGCTCGTAGACGGCGTTGTATCAGCTGATTCTGAGCGTCATGCTCGAAGGATCCTTAAAGAAAAGAAACTTCTGCCATCAAAGCTTTCTGAAGTTGCAAGTTCGGCCCCTAAGTCGAGGTTTGGACGAAGTTCTAAGGTCAATGAGTTTGATCTTTCCCTGGTTTTGCAGCAGCAGGCCATATTAATACAGTCAGGCCTGCCCCTAGAAGACGCAATGCGGATGACCATCGAGCAAGCTGAAACTGATCGCCAAAAAAGAATGGTAGAAAGCTGGCGTTCAGAGATTATTGAAGGGCGCAGTTTTTCTGAAGCCATGCGCCGCTCACCCTATAAAATTCCAGAAAGCGTTTTAGCGGGTGTTGGTGTTGGCGAAGAAAGCGGCCACCTTCATACGGTTTTGATGCGACTCGCCGAAGATATAGAAACCAGTGCTGAAAATAAGAAAACAGTCACTAGGGCGATGATTTATCCAGCGACATTGTTAGGTGCTTCAATGTTGGTGGTGGCGATGATGATGGTTTGGGTAGTGCCTAAAATTACGGCCATTTTTATAAGTTCAAATCGCGAACTACCCACCATTACCAAAATTATTATCGCTATTAGTGATTTTACTCAGCAATATGGCCTATATGTTTTGCTTGTTGGAATTATTTTAGTTGGGTTCTCGTCATGGTTTTTGCGTGATACCGAGCGCAGAAGACGCTGGCACCAAGTGGTCCTGAGTATGCCAGGACTAGGGCGCTGGACTACCATGGCCAATGTGGCTGACTGGTCGCGAAGTCTGGGAGTATTGCTGAGTAACGGCGTGCCGGCACTAGCGGCACTTAAAATATCATCGGCAGTGGTCAGCAACCTTTATATGCGTAGCAAGATGGAAAAGGTCACTGAGAGTATGCGTCGAGGCACTTCGCTTCAAAAAGCGCTAGAAGAAAATCAGGTAGGCAGTGGATTCTTGATCCATATGGTAGGCAGTGGCGAGGCGTCAAGTGAGCTAGATAAGATGTTAATGCGGGTATCCGAATATTACTCGCTGCGCCTATCCAATGCAGTTGAGGTATTTCTTAAATTAATCAATCCAATACTTATTATTTTCATGGGAGGCATTATTTTGTCGGTTGTTGCCGCTGTAATGTTGCCCATTATGGATATGGGTAATATGGTTTAATCCTGCTAGGCTCATTGGTCTAGCGGTTACAAAGGTAATAAAGGGGAAAGTTAATGAAAGCGCGAAATAAAAGAAAACAAGCAGGTTTTACTCTGATTGAAATGATGGTTGTTGTTGCAGTCATCGGATTGCTTATTGCCATGGTTGGCCCCAGAGTTTTTAATCAAGTTGAGAAAGCAGAGCGAACCCGAGTGGCGCAGGATATTAGAGTGGTAGAAAATGCGCTTAAGTTTTATCGTTTAGATAATTTCAGATACCCCACTCAAGCACAGGGTATAGAGGCTCTTGTGACAGCACCATCTGGCGCTGATAATTGGAATGGTCCCTACTTAGATGCTGTTCCCAATGATCCATGGAAAACCCCTTACTTGTATGCAAATCCAGGGACAAAGGGTAAAGATATTGATGTATTTACCTACGGGGCTGACGGCGTGTCTGGCGGTGAGGGCTCGAATAAAGACTGGGGCAATTGGAATGTTCAGTAAATAACACTGATCAATTAATAATTGCTGAGGATAAGCTGTGATTTCTAGTCGTCGTCACCAAAAAGGCTATACCCTTATAGAAATTATGGTGGTGATTGCTGTTATTGTTCTAATAGCAGCAGTGGCAGCGACGTCTATTAATCAAACACTGAATAGGCGCTATTCTAGTGAAGCAGAAAAATTATCTATTTGGCTTAACCAGCTCGCTGATTTTGCCATCATGCAGGGGGCTGCATTTGGCGTACTATCTAAAACTGATAAAAAAACAAAAAAGACAACCCAGCTGAGTGCTGTTATGTATTACAGGAATCAGTGGGTAGAAGTTTCTTTCCCTGAGCCTTATGAGTTTGGTGAGGGTGCAAGCATTGCCTGGTTAGCGGATGATTCTGATAAAAAGCCACTGGTCTACCAACAAGCTGCACTACCAACAAGAGAGGAGATAGAGGAAGGTCTTGAAGTTAAGGACGAGGATGACTTTTTACAGCCATCCATGGCCTTCTTGCCCGACGGATATATAGAGCCTGAAGGAGTGATTGAATTGAACTACGAGAGCAATGAAATAAGCTATAGTTATAATTGGGACAGTGAAGAATTGCGTATCAAAATGGAGAAAAATAAGAAGTGAAGTATGCTGGGCGTGGAACAGGCTTCACCCTAATAGAAGTTGTGGTAGCACTGGGAATTCTGGGTCTAGTTCTGGGTGGTGCGATTTCTACCGTACATCAATATGCCGATCAGCGAAGTCATCTCAGTAAAAAGACCTTTAGCTCTCAAGTAGCATGGAATGTTTTATTAGAGCAGTATCGATATGCAGAGGGATGGGTGTCTGGTTCTGAAAGCTCTAGTAGAAATAAAAAAGGCGACCAAACACAGTATGCCTTCGATTGGAAATGGGAATTAGAGGTTGAGCCTGCAGTAGGCAAAGATTTATATCGCTACGAAGCAAAAGTCAGCGCCGATGGAAGCGATAGAATAACAAGCTCCCTATCCCTCTATATTATAGAGGACTAACAATGCTATTTTTTAAATCCTCACAGCATATTAAACAGTTTTCAAATAATCGCGGTTTCACTTTAATTGAAACCCTTATTGCCCTGTCATTATTAGCACTGATTTCGTTGATGTCCTATCAAGCAATAGAGGTAGTTATAGGTGCTGATGAGCGCAGTCGTGCCAAACAGGTTGGTGAGAAAGAGATTCAAAGAGCCTGGCAAATTATTCATCGAGATCTAATGCATTTGAGGAATCGATCCTTTAAAGATGGTCTCGGTCGAACTAACAAACCTTATTTTACTGACAGTAGTGATTTCGGTGTTTTTTTTACCCGCGGTAGTGGGCCTATGGTTACACCTAATCCCAGTGGTATAAGAAGAGTCTATTATAATATCAATGATGACCAGCAACTGATTCGTCAGTCATGGGGAATTACAGAATCTATTCGATATAGTGAGGGCGTTACTCTGGTTCTTTTGGACTCTGTTGATGAGATTTTATTTGAACATTTAGGCCCAGATAATATATTCACACCTGACTGGCCGCCGCCAAAGGCCAGAAGTTCGGATCCTTTACCAAAAATGATTCGAGTGACTATTACACTGGAAAATGGTGTTGAAACTTCAAGGTTATTTTTGGGGGTAAGCCCCTCATGAAACCGTTTTTCTCTCGCCAATCGGGTGTCGCCCTTATCGCAGCTTTGCTATTAATGACTAGTATCGTGTTTATTTTGGGTAATATTTTTTATCGCCATCAAATAAATGTTGCTCAATCAACCCTTGCTATACATCAGGATCAGGCTTTTCTTTTGGCATTGAGTGCAGAGAGCTGGGCCAGACAATTACTGGATGATGATGATAAAAATTACGACCATTTTCAAGAATTATGGGCCCAAGCAATTCCAGCTATGCCAGTTGATGGCGGCATGATCAATGGCTGTATTTCAGATTTACAGAGCAAATTTAATTTAAATAATTTTACCGTTGGCTACACCACACCAACAGATCTCAGTACGGCCCTTAGTGGTGTTAGTAGTAGCACTGCTAAAACATGGAATAATTTACTGCGTTATCTAGAAATGCCAGTTTTTCCTGGCCGAGTGGAAGCAATCATTGATTGGGTAGATAAAGGCGCTGCAAAAATTGGCCCAGATGGCGCCGAACTGGAAGAATATGCATCTGCTATACCTCCGCGAATGATAGCGGATGAGCCTATGACCGAGCCCACTGAGTTAGCGTCAGTAGTGGGATATGAAATTTTCGAAGTACAGAAATTAATGCCTTGGATAAGCGCTTTGCCTTTATCTCTGCCTTCTTCTCCTTCCTCTTCTAGGTCGGGGAGTTCCAAAAGTCCAATCAGTAATAGTGTGCCGGTCAGTATTAATGTAAATACTGCCTCAGAAGAATTGCTGCTGGCTTTGGGCGATAGATATGATATGCAATTTAGGGATGCGATTTTAATGAATCGGCCTTTCGAGACATTACCTGATTTACATAATCAATTAAATCTCGATACAGGGTTATCGATTAAAGATATACAAATCCGCTGGCCTGAAAGTTTGGTAAATATTAGATCAGAATATTTTCAGTTGTATATCGAGGTTATGCTGGGGGAGGCAAGAATTGAGGTAAGAAGCATTATAATGCGCAGATTTGGTACAGATTCGGTTATAATATCTCGAGAATTAACCACCGTACCCGCGAGTGTCGATAAAAACAGTACTTCAGTGCTGTTGGAAAAGCTATTGGCCGGGTCTAATTCTGATAAAGAATCGGAAGATATAATTGATGACCAGCAAGTACTTCCAGCTTGCTTAATGATTGGGGCTTGAGATGACACTGCCAGTGGACCATATACATAATCTTGATAGCTATATCACCAATGAGGGTGAGGCTTTTGAGACGGCAGCAGATTCTGAAATGGTTACTATGGATCTTTGGGTGCCCTCTGAATTTGTCACCATGCATTCAATTGATCCTCCCTCTGCTCCCAAACGCAAATGGGCAGAACTTATCCCTTGGATACTTGAAGATAGACTGCTACAACCTATTGAAGAAGTACATTTTGTGATTTGTGGTCAGAATACCGACGGCCAGTTGCAGATTTTGGTGGCCAGTCAGTCAGATATTCAAAATTGGCAACGGGTTGCAAAAAATTCAGGCGTTGCGGCCCAGTCGATGTATCCCGACTATATGGCACTGCCCTATGAAGAAGGAAGAATTAGTGTTGGTTGGCGTGATGGAAGCTTTATAGCGCGTTTTGGCGCGGTTGACGGTTTTGCTGCCAGTCCAGATTTAGCATGGACAATGATTGAATCATTGCTCGAAGAAGATCAAGGACTAAGACTATCGCTGTCAATTCCCGATACTGCAATTGTGCCTGAGCATATAGTTGAATTAGCTGATATCAATAATTCGGAGCTAGATTGGCAGTTTTCCCAATTGCCTAGTCAGTGTAATCTTTTGAGCGGAGAGCACAAGGCAGTATCAAATATTGCCTTGCTAGCATGGCTACCAGCAACGCTTTTGGGTGTGATTTCTGTGCTTCTATCGGTTATTTATTTACAAATCGCTAGCGCAAATATTTCAGGAGAAATAAGTCAGCTAGAAAATCGTCTGTCCCAGGGTTACTCGCGCTTATTTGACGGCCGAAGACCAGCGCCTAAAGATGTAAAAATAGAAGTAGATAGTCGTATTTCAACGTTATTTTCTCAGCGCAACAGCCTTAAGTCAGAGCCCATAGCTGGATTGATAGCACTCAATCAATTAATGAAAGGGTGCGGCTGTCAGTTAAGTGGACTACGCCTTATTGACGGCACTCTAGTTATGCAGATTGAAAATGGCGCACAACTTAAGAAGCGCAGGCTCAATATACCTGGTTACCGAGTCGGCATTACCCAGCAAGAGGGTGATGACGAAAATGCTATAGAACTTCGATTAACCCCCAATAAAAAGGGAGCGGATCAATGACAGATTTTATGGCAGTGATAACAGATTTCTTGGCTGGTCTACAACCGCGAGAAAGGTTGTTTATTAAAGTTGGTGCAGTCGCGTTGGCAATTGCATTGCTTATTATGATGTTATTGCCAAAGTGGGAATCTTATTCTCAGATTAAAGGTCAAAGAGATACTTTAGCAGCAGATTTTATTTGGCTACAAGAAAAGCGTGAAATGGTTGCAGGATTAGCCAATAACTGCCCCAGTGTACGTCAGAAAAAAGAAAATTTTAAAGCTGATCTCAGTCATTTGGTTAGGCGCAACCAACTTGAGGTTAATGCCATGACAGAAACAGATAATGCTATCTCTCTAACTATCAGTGGTAGCAAGAGCAACCAGTTCTTGAAATTAATGCATCAAATTGCCTGCCGAGGCTATCTTTTCAGTAAGGTTATAGTTGAAACAGAAGTTGATGATCTTTCAAAGATAAAAGCAATGTTTGAGGTAAGTCGTGTTAACTAAGCTTCTTAATAAAGTTGGTATGCCAGTGGCGCAGTTGCTAACCTTATTAGTGTTGGCTTTGATAAGTCTGACATTGCTTATTGCTGTGCTTTTAGAAAAAATGCAAGAGCAGCCAGATATTAGTGGTATTCAGCAAGTTAGGGCACCGGCTAATATTGGCTTTGATTGGTTTGGCGGCGTAGCAAAAGTACAGAAAGAGATTGATGTGGCAAACATTCCCGATAACTTGCCAATAGCAAATATAAATGCCCAATTATTAGGGGTCGTTCTAGCGGGAGATGATTCAACAGCGGCTATAAAATTTGGTGGTGCTAAAGAAGTTGTTCACTTTGTTGGCGATAAAATAGAAACACAAACTAAGATTATCGATATCCAAAGTTACAGAATAGTCGTTCTTCAGGACGGTGTTAATAAGCAAATGGTAATGAAAAAGCCTGAAACTATTATTGAGCAAACAAAAGGCTCAGGATCTGCAGGCTCTGGAAAAAATAGTGGGTTTGCTCTGGCTAATATGTTTGGCGCAGTGCCGGTGATGGCAGGTGGCACTACTGGCTTTAAAATTAATAATTTGTCGTCAGAAATGCAGATGTTAGCAGATATACAAGATGGGGATGTGGTGACTAAAGTAAATGGCGTTTCAATTCGCGATATAATGGCAGATCCCTCTAATTGGCTTGAATTTAGCACTTCAACTAATTTACCCGTTTCCGTAATTAGAGGTGGTGAAGAGCAGGTTATTTATATCAATGCATCGAGTCTATCGGCTAAAATGATGCCAAACCTAGGATTTAAGCCCTAAAATGAATATTAAAATTAATAAGTGGTTAAAGTATATGAACATGGGTCAATTGAGAAAATGCTCTGGTCTTATTAAATGGTTAGCTAGCCTAATTATTTCAGTAGGTTTCGTTGTTGAGGCATTTGCAGCAGATATGGTGAAAATCAATTTTCGTGATGCGGATATTCGAAGTGTTATTGAAAGTGTTGCAGAAATCACCGGCGAATCTTTTGTTTTAGACCCCAGAGTGAAAGGTAAAGTGACCATTATTTCACCGGAAACCATTGATAAGTCATTGCTCTATGAAGCAATTCTTTCTGCTATTCAGGTTCAGGGTTACCAAGCTATTCGCGATGGTGCGGTGACTAGAATAGTACCGTTTAACCAATCTTTTAATCTAGCGGGGGGTGGCAATAGTGAGCTAGTCACTGAGATTCTTAAAGTGCGCTATGTACAGGCGGCCACTTTAATACCTGTACTAAAGCCACTTATGAGTAATGGTGCCCGCGTTCAAGCCTATAATCAGAGTAACTATCTGGTTGTGTCTGATATTCGCTCTAATGTTAATCGCTTAAAAATGCTACTTAAAGACTTAGATGACCCCGATCAAACAGCGGTCGAGGTAATTAGTCTTGATCATATATCAGCGGCTGAAGCTGTGCATATTGCGGGGCAATTAAAACAGCTACAAAAACAAGAACTATCTTTGGTTGAAGATGACTTAAACAATCGCGTGATTGTCAGTGGCCCAGGCTCTGCCAGAGATGCATTCAAAACTATGCTGAAATCCCTTGATGTGCCCTTAAGTAAAAAAGGCAGCGTTGAGGTTATCTATCTTAATTATTCTCGTGCTGCTGAACTAAAGCCAGTATTAGATGGCTTGTTAACCTCTGAAATATTGTTGCGTTTAGCCGGTGAAACCACGTCTAAAGGGAAAAAGAGTGGGGCTAAAGTTGCCTATAAAGTGGAAATTGATGAGCTTAATAATGCCCTGATTTTGGCCGCTCCCGCTGCCGTGATTCGTGAGATAAAGGCTATTGTTGCCAAATTAGATATTTCTCGCCCGCAGGTGCTGATTGAAGCAGTTATTGCCCAGTTATCAGAGAGGCAGGCCAATGAATTAGGCACAGATCTGTTATATACCAGCAAGGATAAAGGCGGTTACCTAACCAATTTTGATGGATTGCTTAGCTCGTTAGTGGGTACTGGGCTAAATGGCACTCCAGATGCAGCTACATTGACTACTATTGTTGGTAGTATTCCTCAGTCTACCGTTATCGTTGGCGGGGATTTTGATCCTGTCACTGGTAAGGGAATGGGGTTGTTAATCGAGGCGCTTAAGACCGATGATGATACTAATATTTTGTCAACGCCATCGGTAGTTACTTTGGATAATGAAGAGGCAAAATTGACCTCGGGTGAAGAGGTGCCGTTTCAGACCGGTGGTTATCAGCCTAGCGGTTCAGGAACATCCAATCCCTTTACGACTTATAATCGTGAGGAAGTGGGGATACTATTAACGGTGAAGCCTCAAATTAGCAAGGGCAATGCAATTCGATTGGAGATTGAACAAGAATCTTCTAAGGTGGCAAGCGTTGACCCTCAAACTCGTCAGGTAACAACCTCCAAAAATACTATCAAAACTAATGTAATGATTGAAGATGGTCAGTTGCTTGTTTTGGGGGGCTTAATTGAGGACAACTTTAAAGAAGGTGAAACTAAGGTTCCATTATTAGGTGATATTCCCTTATTGGGACATTTATTTAAAAGTTCATCCAAGACGGAAGATAAAAAAGTCACAATGATGTTTATTCGTCCGACAATTATTCGTACCCCTGGTGATGCCAAGGTGTTATCTAATGACAAATTTGAGCATCTAATTAGTCGTGATTTGGACGGCAAAAAGCAAAGCAAGCTAAGCGAAAGGCTTCAAGAGATTTTGCAGGAAGGACAACTTCAAGAGACTGAGTAAATGTGAATTATGAGCATCTATCAGCAGTATTTTGCCCTTAATTGTGAGCCGTTTTCTATTGTCCCAGACCCGGGGTTTTTATACCCCAGTAGCCAACATCGCCAAGCCGTAGCGCACCTTAAATATGGACTTGATCGCGAGGGCGGTTTTGTTCTTCTGACCGGCGAGGTTGGCACCGGAAAAACCACCTTAACACGTACCCTTTTAAAACGAATGCCTGCGCATGTGCGGGTGGCCTACGTACTTAATAGTACTCTTGAGGTCACCGATGTATTGGCAAGCATCTGTCAGGAGCTGTCGATTGACTTGCCCAAGTCTTCAAAAACTTCATTAACTAAAAATTGTATTGATGCCCTAAATAGCGATTTAATTACCGCCCATGCCGAGGGTAAGAAAACTTTAGTGGTTATTGAGGAGGCGCAGAATTTAACGCCAGAGGTTTTGGAAATACTTCGCTTATTAAGTAACCTTGAAACGGCCACACATAAACTATTGCATATTCTATTGGTTGGCCAGCCAGAACTTTTAGAAACCTTAGCGCAAAAGGATCAGCGTCAACTCAATCAGCGCGTGGTTGCGCGTTTTCATCTGTTGCCACTGGCTAAATCTGATGTAGCTAATTATGTAAATCATCGCCTGCATCACGCAGGGGCTAATCGCGCGATTTTTGAGAGTGCGGCAATGACTAGGTTGTTTAAGTTAACCAAAGGTGTTCCTCGGCTAATTAATTTGATTTGTCATCATGCCCTGCTTGCCGCTTATGCTACAGGGGCTAAGACTGTATCTGCAAAATTAGTTAAAAATGCTGCTAAGGAAATCTTTGATACTCAAATTGTTGAAAAAAATTCATCGAGAAAATGGTTGGTTGCGCTATTTATTGCGGGGTTTTTTTCGCTATTAATAGCTGAGAGATATGATTCTAGTCAGTTAAATAATCCAGTTGAAGAAGCTGAGATTATTGTCGACGTTGAACCTGTAATACCAGAGCAGGTGCAACCCCTGATTGAAGTTGTTGAATCTGAAGAAATTTTAATGGAGCCTTTAATGCAGGCTGTGATACCAGTCTCAGAACCCGATGTAACTCAAGACTCTCCCGCTGTATTGACTAATCCCTTTGCAGATTTATTTGCCGCTTGGTCGATTGAGGTTGAGCCATTATTTTCAGAAGAGGAAGTCTTTGCCCTCGCAGAGATCAATAATTTAGGCGCTGAAAAGCTAACGGATGCCGAAAACTTGCAGTTAGTGGCTATAGATAGACCGGGTATTATTTGGATTAAAGAAGATAATGGACGCTTGAAAAGTCATTTATTAATGGCTTTAGATGATGACTCAGTTTTGCTAAAGACTGATTCTGGTGATCGTCGTGAATCTTTACAGTGGTTTAATGAGCGCTGGAATGGGGCCTATCTGTTTTTATGGCATTCTCCCTCGGATATTAAAAGTCTCCGCCTTGGAGACAAAGATTCAATAGCTCTTGATTGGGTTCAGTCACAGTTGCAACTGATTGATAGTAATTATTTGCCCTTTATCACTGGCGGTAATTACACTGAAGTGATTCGAAATAGGGTGCTAGATTTTCAAACACTGCAGGGTATTAGGGCGGATGGCGTGGTTGGCCGACAAACTATTATGAGGCTCAATCAATTAGCTGACCCTAACATTCCAAGACTAGGGGTTGTTGAGTTGGAAGAGGGCAATTTGTAATGTCTTATATATTGAATGCGCTAAAAAAAGCTGAACAAGACCGACTTCGTGATGACCCTAAAGATTTGGAGGATTTTGCCAGTGCGCGCTGGGATCCTTATGAGCAAAAACCCGCATCTAACAAGACAGCGATAGTCTTAGT
>DKNZ01000075.1 GCA_002469845.1 Cellvibrionales bacterium UBA7375
GCAAAGCGTGACTTAATCCTTGAGGTACGCAATCAGGTAGGTGCCCTACTAGAGACGGGTGAAATTAGTTTAGAAACAATTTCACAGCATCTTGAAATTAGTCCACGTCAACTTCGTCATCAACTAAATTTAGCCGGTACAAGTTTACAGCGAATTATTAATCACTATCGAAAATCCTTGTCAAAACAACTTCTAAGTCAAACCGATGAATCAATTGCAGAAATTGTTTACCTTACAGGGTTTTCCGAACCCAGTACTTTTTACCGCGCATTTAAACGTTGGGAGGGTATGACACCCATTGAGTATCGACAAATAAATAACAATAATGTTTAAACTGTCTGTTTAGCGTAAAATAACGCCCAATCACATCCTTGCAAGAGATTACAAATTTTATGAACCCAGATGTTCACAGTGCTTTTGAGCTTATACGCGTCCAATCAATTCCCTCACTAAAAATTCAGTTTGAAGAATATCGCCATAAAAAAACTGGCGCACAACATATTCATCTTGCCGCAGAAAATACTGAAAATGTATTTTTAGTCGCTTTGCGAACAGTGCCTATGGATTCAACAGGGGTAGCCCATATTCTTGAACACACCGCACTATGTGGCAGTGAAAAATTTCCTGTACGGGATCCCTTTTTCATGATGATTAGGCGCTCTCTCAATACCTTTATGAATGCTTTTACTAGCTCAGATTGGACCGCCTATCCTTTTGCTAGCCAGAATAAAAAGGACTTTAACAACCTACTTGAAGTGTATTTGGATGCGGTATTTTTTGCTCGACTCGACCCATTAGATTTTGCTCAGGAGGGTCATAGATTGGAGTTTGCCACTGCAGATGACAGCAGCTCAGAGCTTACCTACAAAGGCGTGGTATTTAATGAAATGAAAGGCGCTATGAGCTCGATAAACTCGACCCTATGGCAAACCATGAGCAAGCATCTCTACCCCACTAATACCTACCATTATAATAGTGGTGGTGAGCCGGCAGATATTCCAGATCTTACTTACGATCAATTTACCCAATTTTATAAAACCCATTACCATCCAAGTAATGCCATTTTTATAACCTTTGGTGATATTTCTGCCATGGAACACCAACAGAGATTTGAACAGCATGCATTGCATAGATTTGAGGCCTTGGATCATCATATAGCTGTGACAGATGAGAAGCGCTATTCAGAACCTCAGTATTTCGAAGAGTCCTATGCCTTTGATCCTGAGCAAAACAATTCTGATACAGCTAATAAAACGCATATTGTTATAGCATGGCTTTTAGGCAACAGTACCAGTCTTGAAGACACCATGCGGGCACGCTTATTGGCCAGTGTTTTAATGGATAATAGTGGCTCACCTTTGCAAAATGTTCTTGAAACAACCGATCTGGGAACTGCCCCTTCCCCTATATGTGGTCTTGAGGATTCTCAATTAGAACTTTGTTTTTCTTGTGGCATTGAAGGATCAAATCCGGAAAATGCGGATGCAGTTGAAGCTATGATTTTAACGCTTATTGAACAGGTTGCTGAAACTGGCTTATCCTATGAGCAAGTGGCTGCGAGTCTTCATCAATTAGAGCTATCCCAACGGGAAATCACTGGTGGTTCTTACCCCTATGGCCTAAGTCTAATTTTGACCTCCCTTACTAGCGCAACTCATCGCGGTGATCCAGTCTCATTACTTGACCTTGACCCAGTGCTTGAGAAACTTAAACAGGATATTCTTGATCCAAATTATATTAAATCATTGGCGCGAGAGCTTCTGTTAGACAACAAACATCGAATTCGCTTAGTTTTGAAACCAGATGCCCAGTTAGCCAATATAAAAGATCAGGCAGAAAAAGATCGTTTATCTGCCATTAATTCTTCTCTAAGTGACGAGCAAAGGCAGGCTATTGTAGATTCGGCGTCTGCACTAAAAGAGCGACAAGAAATGGAAGAAGATTTAGATATTCTTCCCAAAGTTAATCTCGAGGATATTCCGGAAGACATTAATTTTTCTCAACCTAGCCATAGCCAGACCCAACCATTTCCATTGACTAGCTATGGGGCTGGAACCAATGGTTTGGTCTATCAGCAGTTAATTATGCCAATGCCAAAGTTTACGCCTGAGCAATTTGACCTCTTACCTCTCTATAGCACCTGTGTCACTGAAATGGGTGTTGGAGATCGCAATTACCAAGAGACACAACTTTGGCACTCCAGTGTTGTCGGTTCTTACTCAGCCTCGGCTTCTGTTTGCACCCATCGCCAAGAATTATCCAAACTTCACGGCAATATCAGCCTAGCCTGTAAGGGTTTAGCCAGTAATCAAACAGCTATGAGTGAATTGATGCAGGAATCCTTTACTTTAGCTCGATTTGACGAGTTAGAACGATTAAAAGAGTTAATCGCACAGATTCTAACCCATAAGGAATCATCAGTTGTTAGTAATGGTCATGTGCTTGCAATGATGGCGGCCAGCAGCGGTATGTCTCACTATGCGCACATTAAACAGCGCTGGAATGGCATGACAAGTCTGGGGCTACTAAAAAAACTTAATCAAGCAATTTCATCAGATACTGAGCTACAAAAGCTTGCTGGGCAATTAAAAGCCATTCATCAAATAGTGCTCAATCAACCGCGTCAGTTTTTATTGGTTTCTGAAAAACAACGTCTCGATGAATTTAGCAACACAATGTCCTCAACACTAGTAAGTGACAAGAACCAATTGCAAGCAGATAATTTGATTGATTACGCCCCTCAATTGTCTACAGTCAACCACTGCTGGACCGCGTCAACACAGGTCAGTTTCTGCGCTAAGGCATTTCCGACCATTGCCGGCAGTCACCCCGACTCAG
>DKNZ01000067.1:0-1326 GCA_002469845.1 Cellvibrionales bacterium UBA7375
ATGGCAAGAACTGCCGACCCTCACTCAGCCTCATCTCAATTTTTTATCAATGTGTCTAATAATGACTTTTTAAATCACAGCGGCAAGAATATGCAGGGCTGGGGCTATGCGGTATTTGGTAAGGTTGTCGAAGGTATGGATGTTATTGAAAAAATCAAAACAGTGCCTACTGGCAGTGCCTTTGGTCATCAAGATGTACCCATTGACCCAGTTGAGATTACTGAAACCGTTATCAGCGACGAATACGCTGCCAAATAAACACAAGAACTATGGCAATCCTGTTTATTTCAGATCTCCATTTATCCCCAGAACGCCCGGAGGTAACCCGGGCGTTTTTGCGTTTTCTTGAGGATCAGACTAACTCAACTGAGGCACTATTTATTCTTGGTGATCTTTTTGAAGCATGGGTTGGCGATGACGACAACTGTCCTGCTGGGGCTGATGTTCAGCAAGCATTTAAACAGCTTACCGACAAGGGCGTCGCCCTATTTATTCAGCATGGCAATCGTGATTTTTTCTTGGGTAAGCGCTTTATGCAAGCCACTGGCGCAACGCTTTTAGCGGATGAACATCTAGTCGAATACGATGATCAAACTGTGTTAGTCATGCATGGTGACACCCTATGCACAGATGATGTTGACTATATTCGTTTTAGACGGAAGATCCGACACCCCATCACTAAATTCTGTCTTCAACTACTGCCTTTAAAGTATCGACAAAAATTAGCCAGTAATATGCGCGCAAAAAGTAAGGCTGCCAATGCTAATAAACCCAGTGAAATTATGGATGTTAATTCGGTTGCGGTTGATAGAGTTATGTCTAAACACCAAGTTAAGACTTTAATTCATGGCCATACCCATAGACCCAACCGCCATCAACATAAACAGGGTGAGCGAATTGTCCTTGGTGACTGGCATGATAAGGGCTGGTATGTGAAATGGGATACTTCAGATCTTCAGCTTAAACATTTTGATATTGAAGTTTCTGGATAATCAAATTTTTTACAGCAAACGCCAAATATAGTTTTTGCATTAAATTTCCTTTAAAAAATCCTATATTCCTTATGATAATAGTCTGCAAAATACTGAAAAACTATGATCTATGGGGTATTATTAATCTATATTCAATCAATCAGGATAAAACCATGAACCAGAATCCAGATAAATATACTTCAGCAACAGCTAATGCTGGCATTTCTACCGATGGCTTAGATCCAGCCGTTGCCAAGGTACTGCGAAGTACTTATACCTTATTGGGTGTTACCCTTGCCTTTAGTGCCCTTATGGCGGGTATTTCTATGGCTGTTAACGCACCGTTCTTTGGTCT
>DKNZ01000067.1:1686-10738 GCA_002469845.1 Cellvibrionales bacterium UBA7375
TGCTTATGGATGGTTGAGAAAAACAAAAACAATGGGTCTGGTATTGCATGGGTTTTTGCCCTGACTGGATGGATGGGTTTCACGTTAGGCCCCATTATTAGCATGTATCTTGCCGCTTATGGATCTGGACCCATTATGATGGCGCTGGGCTCTACTGCACTGGTATTTTTTGGTGCTTCCGCCTATGTTTTAACTACCCGAAAGAACCTAAACTTTATGACTGGGTTTTTAATGACAGGTATTTTGGTCGCTTTTGTTGCCGGAATTGCTAATGTCTTTCTTCAAATACCTGCACTGGCCATTACTGTTAGCTCGGTATTTGCGTTCCTTTCTGCGGGCATCATTATGTGGCAAACCAGTGCCATTATTCATGGCGGAGAAAGAAACTATATTTCTGCAACCGTGACGCTATTTGTAATGATCTACAATCTTTTTGTTAGTCTTCTACAAATTTTTGGCGTTATGAGTGACGATTAATAAATACTAACCATTAATTTAAAGCCCTGCATGATGTGGGGCTTTTTAATGTTTACGTAATCATTGGCTCAAACCAAATGACTGATCAAAACAATTATCTCAATGACTTACCTCAGTGGTCAGAGGATCTAGCTCACAAGTTAGGCCTAAAGGAAGAACTGTCTCTTTCAAAAGATCACTTAGAGATATTATTGATTGCACGTAATTTTTACGCAGACTATGGTTTTTCGCCTTCTATGCGACCGCTGTGTAAACTTGTTACTGCAAACCTTGGTGTAGATAAAGGCCGAAGTTTGTATTTAAACAAATTATTCCCTGGTAGCCCTGCTAAAATAGCGGCAAAGTTAGCCGGTCTGCCAAAACCAAAGAACTGTATTTAAATGAACTTACTTGATTACAACTTAAATGATTTATCCAATGATCAAACCTTGGTTTCTAAAAGCCAATATGCTGATTTATTAGTACAAATTGATCAATGGGATGTTGTTCAAAAAGATGGCGTGGATCAGCTTTTCTGTGTGTATAAATGTGATGATTTTGTTGCGGCTATGGATCTAGCTCAGGCGATATCAGAACTAGCAGAACAGGTTGATCACCACCCTGCTGTCTTAATTGAATGGGGTAAACTTTCGGTTAGCTGGTGGTCCCATAGCCTTAAAGGGCTGCATATTAATGACTTTATTATGGCTGCCCACACTCATCAAATTTACACCGCTCAATGAATCGAGACTTAGCAACTTACCAACAACAGCTAAACGATAAGGTAAGCCAGTACAAAACTCTAATGGCTAATGCCGGTATTCAATTACCAGAATTAGAAATATTCCCATCAGAGCCCTATGGCTTTCGTATGCGCGCTGAATTTCGCGTATGGCATGAGGATGGTCAGGCTCATTATGCAATGAATAAACCCGGTGAAAAACGTCCCTATATAATTCAGGACTTCCCTATTGGGTCAGCACTAATCAATCAGTTAATGCCAAAAATAATGTCGGCGGTTAATGCTAGTGAGATTCTAAGCTTTAAACTTTTCAGCATGGAGTTTTTAACAACTAAAACGGATGAAGCTTTAATCACGCTAATTTATCACAAACCTTTAGACCAGCAGTGGCAACAGGTTGCTGAGCAGTTACAATCAGAATTTAATATTAAAGTGATAGGCCGAAGTCGCAAGCAAAAAGTCGTTTTATCTGATGATTTTGTCACGGAAAAACTGGTGGTTAATAATAGGCAATATAGCTATCAGCAGGTCGAAGCTAGTTTTACCCAACCCAATGCTCAGATTAATCAGAAAATGCTCACATGGGCCAGTGATTGCTTATCTAAGAGCAGTGATGATCTGGTTGAGCTGTATTGTGGCAATGGTAATTTTACCGCCGTATTAGCCCAGTATTTTGATAAGGTGTTGGCCACAGAAATATCTAAGGTCTCGGTGAATTCTGCAACCGAAAATTTTGCTGCTAATAATGTTGAAAATGTCACTATAGCGCGGCTTTCTAGTGAAGAATTTACTCAGGCTTTAAATAGAGAAAGAGCCTTTAGACGCTTGGCTGAAGTGGATTTAGATAGCTTTAAATTTTCCACTATTTTTGTTGACCCACCCCGTGCCGGTCTGGACCAGGGCACTGAAACACTAGTCACTAAAATGGATTACATTCTTTATATTTCTTGTAACCCAGAAACCCTAGCTGAGAATTTAAAACAAATTACCAAGACCCACAAAGTAGTAAAAGCTGCTTTATTTGACCAGTTTCCATGGACCCATCATATAGAATCTGGGGTTTATCTAGAGAAAATCTAAGCGCTTTTAGCCAGTGAGTTAGCCGCTAGCTCTATGTCATGCTCATGACTGCGTTCTATCGCTAGACGCTGTTTTTCATAGTCAGACTTTTCCTTTGTAGAAAGGGCTTTCCATGCGCCTAATATGGGCAAATGTGAAGTTTCCATCGCTAGAGATTGAAAAGCCTGTATAGGTTTTGCTTGAAGCTCTGAGGGCTTAAACTGCTGAGCTAAAAAAGCGATTCGCATTGCCGCTTCTGTCGGGGTTAAATCTTTTTGTAGTAGTGCTTGGGCTATAACTCTTATGGATTGTTGAGCGTCTAATTGAGATTGGGACTGTGAATTGGGCTGAAATTCCACAGGCTGTGATTTACGCTTGGCGTTATCTTTTAATCTAAAAGCAAGAGTACAGGCATAAATAAACAATAACCCAGTAACAATTGCACCTGATAAAAGCATTAATTGATAAGTAGACACAGCAGACCTTTAGTAATGAATATCTATTCTACGCATCGCCTGGGGGTAATAGTTTATCGGCTAGTACTTTCTTGGTTTTAGCGCCTAGCGTTTTTAACTCTTCACTGCGCTTGACCAAATTGCCTCGGCCTGTAGATAGCCGTTTAAAGGCTGTTTCGTAGGCATCTTTACTTTTATCCAAGTGCTTGCCTATATCTTCCAAAGCTTCTACATGCAGTACAAAAAGATCATAGAGAGCTCCGGCCTTTTCTGCAATTTGTTGGGCATTGATATTTTGATCGGCATAGCGCCACAAATTCTTAATGGTTCTTAGGGTCACCATCAAAGTACTTGGGCTTACCAAAATTATGCTCTTATCATAGGCTTCACGCATAATATCTGGATCATTATCTAGGGCCAGCATAAAGGCCGATTCAACGGGGATAAAAATCAAAACAAAATCTAGACTATTAACATTCTCAAGTTGCTCATAATTTTTAACATTCAAGCCCTTGATATGGGAGCGCAATGAATTAAGATGCTGCTTTAAACAAAGCTGCTGTGACTGTTCATCTTCCGCATGAAAATAACGCTCGTAGTCCGTCAAACTCGCTTTGGCATCGATAATAATATCTTTACCTTCCGGTAGGCGGATAATGACATCGGGGTTGCGTCGATTGCCCTCTTCGTCCTTTAGGGCGACTTGGGTCTCATATTCTCTCCCCTTGGTTAAGCCAGAATCATCCAGCAATTTTTCCAGCACAAATTCACCCCAATTACCCTGCTGTTTATTATCACCCTTTAATGCATTAGCCAAGTTAGATGCATCTGATGATATTTTTAGGGTTTGCTTTTGTAGTTCACTGATTTGTCCCGCCAAACGGTTGCGGTCAGTATTTTCTTTGTCATAGGCGGTAGAAACCTGTTTGCGAAAATCGCCAAGATCACGCCTTAGCGGGCTTAAAGAGGTTTCAAGTGCCTGTTTGCTCTGTTCAGAAAACTTGGTATGTTTCTCATCAAATATTCGATTAGCGAGATTTTCAAATTCTTGACTAAGACTTTGTTTGGCATCCTGAACTAACTTTAACTGTGATTCAAAATTGGACTTCTGGTTAGACAATTTTTCCTCAAGAACTAGTTTATCGGCTTTAAGCTGTGAAATATCCTCAGATAATTGATTTCGACCCAGAATACGACCCAGTAAAACTCCCACTGCAAAGGTTATTAGGCTGCACACAATGATTAAAAGAGCATTAGTTGTAAAAATATTAAATTCCATTGGCTAATTTATCCAGTTAGCTGTAATTTACTTTAATGTTTTGAGATTATAGCGTTAATAACTAAATATAAATAAGTCTACTATTAAGCAGATGTTACCTCCATTAATTAATATCGCCCCTTTTCGCGATGCGATTGAAAAAAATCAGCTGATTTTGACGGCCAATCAGCGTCTTGCCGCTCAGATTCAGCAGGCTTGGGGCAGATCTATTAGCGCTAAAAATCAGGTATGGAAGACTCCCAGAGTAATGTCACTGGAACACTGGCTAAGCTTTTGCTGGAATGAGCTTGTGGATCAAAACCATGATTTGGTCAATGGCTATGCACAGATTGGTCGGCTTCAAAATATTTTTTATTGGGAACAGGCGATTGCAAAGCAGGATGATGGTTTAGATCAGAGTTTTGCCACCATGGCCAATGATTGCTTTGAGTTATGTCAACGATGGAATATAGAAGCTGATCAGATAGACGATCAAAGTACAGCAGTTAATAAATTTAAGCGTTGGGCAAAGACCTACCAATCTATCTTAGATAAAAAACAACTACTGACCAGTCCCTCAACATGGAGCAAAGTGGCTGAGGGATTTGCACAGCATGGGTTAAACACTGAAAATAGCATATATCTGTATGGCTTTCAGTCTATTCCTCCGTTACAGCAACGCGTTCTAGAAGCCGCCACCAGCGATATAATTCCCATAGAAGTGATGGGTGAATCTGCATCAATCAGTAAATACGAATGCCCAGAACCTAAAGTTGAACTTGAAATCGCTGCAAAATGGGCAGCACAACAACTATTAAACGACCCTAATCAACGTATTGGCCTGATAATACCCGACCTTAATAATAGAGTGTCAGAAACCGCTAGGCTTATAAATGAGGCACTGGCTGCTAATAACTGTTCTACGGCCGTCAATATTTCGGCTGGCGTTAAATTATCTGAAACACCGCTGTTACAGTCTGCCCTGTCGCTATTGGAAATGACTGAATACAAATTGCCTATGGCCCACTGGCTGGGGATTGTGAACTCACCTTATTGGCACTTTAATCATTTACCGATTCAATTTAAGGTCGATTGCGAACTACAACTGCGTGAAACCAAAAAATATGATCTGAGTCTGGATAAGTTTACCCAGATTATAAGAGCACAGCAGTCTAAACTTGATGGCCCAGATAGCATTCAACCCCAGCTACAACCTCTATACGATGTTCAGCAGCTTATACGTCAAACCGCTAAAGCTAAAAAAACTTTTGCGCAATGGGCTGAATTTTTTAAGCAATTTACAGCTCAGCTTGGCTGGCCAGGTTTAAAGCAACCTAATAGTCTGCAATATCAACAAATTCAGTATTGGGAAAAGTTATTAGGCTTTTTTTCCGAGCTAGATAATTTGGCAATAGAAATAAGTAACTCTAGAGCCCTTAGTTATTTGCAAAAGTTAGCCAATGAACATTTATTCCACCCTCAGACCGGAGATGCGCCTTTACAGGTTCTGGGTCTTCTCGAGGCTGTTGGCCTGCAGTTTGACCAACTTTGGATCACAGGCATGCACAGTGATAATTTCCCTGCTTCAGGGTCAATTAATCCCGTGCTTTCGGCCAGCTTTCAGCGTCAACATAAGATGCCTTTTAGTGTTCCAGAAAAAGAGCTTAATATCGCCAAAAATTTACTGTCCAATTTTGCCATTAATAGCAATCAACTATATGTAAGCTACCCCATAACTGACGGCAAAACACCGTTAGAACAAAGCCCTCTAATTTGTCATTATGAACAGCAAAATTTACACACAATTGTCGGTGATATGGCCCTACACAATTGGCTAGATCAACCCTATTCTTGCGATATTAATATTGATGCAGGACACCCCTATAGTGCGCCCACAGAGCCTATTCGAGGTGGCAGTTCTATTCTTAAAAATCAATCTACCTGTCCTTTTAATGCCTTTGCGATTCATCGTTTATGGGCTAAAGAGTTCGAGCAGCCAGCTATAGGTCTTGAGGCTATAGATCGAGGGAGTATTGTGCATGAAATTCTTTATCGTTTATGGAATCAGTGGCAAAGCTCAAAGGTGTTTTTGGCATTAAATAAACAACAACTCAATGACCAGCTTTCCACCACTATCGATACTGTATTAATTGAGCAAGCAACTAAAAACCCTATCCTCTTGGGCGATAATTTTAAACAGCTTGAAAAACAACGTCTTTGTAAATTAATTCACCAATGGTTGGAAATTGAACGACAGAGACCCCCGTTTGAAGTTAAAGAAACCGAGCAGAAAAAACAATTATCATTGGGCGAATTATCCATTTCACTGATTATGGATCGTTTAGATACAGTCGAGGACGAAACCCTAGTTATAGATTATAAAACAGGATCAGTTAAATCTGACGTATGGCTTGGGGATAGACCAGAAGACCCTCAACTTCCACTGTATATATTAGCCTCTAATCCACAACCTCAGGGTTGCGCCTTTGCTTCACTAAAAGGTAATGAGCAAAAATTCATCGGCATCTCCAACAACCATATGATTAAGGGTATTAAGGTAGCCGATAATTGGGATTTACAGCTTCAGGATTGGCAGCAATCTATCGATAATCTGGCCCAAGAATTTATACAGGGGAAAGCCCTTTTACACAGCTACAATACTGCACAATTTAACTTCCAAGCAGAGCTATTACCTTTGAATCGCTGGCATGAACAACAGGATATAAAGCGACTTACTGAGGCTAAAAAGGTATAACATGAAAGCTAATCATACCAATTGCCTAGAACTCAGCGATGCAGGTGCGCGACAACAGGCAATTGACCCAAATTATAGCTATATTGTTTCGGCGCCAGCTGGCTCGGGTAAAACCGGATTAATCACCCAGCGCGTGTTAAAACTTTTAACCATTGTTGAAAACCCTGAAGAAATACTCTGTATCACCTTTACTCGTAAAGCTGCAGCAGAAATGCGCCATCGCATTCATAGCGCCTTAGTATTTGCCAGTAACAACCCAAGACCTGAAGATAGCTTTAAAGGTGGAATATGGGATCTAGCCACTCAGGCTTTATCTAGAAATGCCCAGTTAGAATGGAATCTTTTAGATATACCCTACCGATTGCGCATTAAGACAATTGATAGTTTCTGTCACTATATTGCCAAGCAATTTATGTTTGATAATGGCACTGGCGCCCTTCCAGAACAGTCTGAATATCCAAAGGCCCTTTATCAAGCAGCCGCCCGCGAACTACTCAATCAACTAGAAGCCAACAATGGGACAAGCGAAGCACTTGCAACTGTGGTCGCCCATATGGGGAATGATTTGTCCCGCTGTGAAAAACTATTTGCCGATATGCTAGGCAAGCGCGATCAGTGGTTACCCCATATATACACTGCCGCAACCAACAGTGACTACTTTCAAAGGGTTATTGAACAATTAATTATTGATACCCTCGAGCGCATAGAGCACCAACTCTTCCCTCTAGCCGCGGATCTAATAGCCCTAGCCGACTTCGCTGCAAATAACGCCCCTGAGGGCGATACAGACTTGCAGAGCTTAAAAGGGATTGTTGAATATCCAGACCTGAGTCAACAGGGGTTAAAGCAGTGGAAAAATATATTGCGCATGTTGTTAACCAAAGACAAAGACTTCAGTCCGCGTAAAACCGTTGATAAACGTAATGGCTTTCCTGCTTCTGCTAAAGAAGAAAAACAAAAAATGCTTTCTCTTCTTAGTGATTACCGAGAAGACAAGCTTCTCCAAACATTAGTGGTTGATGTCATGCATCTACCAGAATCAAAAATAAAGCTAGAGCAGCAACAGATGTTGTCAGCTTTAGGCTTATTATTGCCCCAATTAGTGGCTATTTTAAAAACACTGTTTCAACAACATGGGCAATCGGACTACTCAGAAATCACAATGACAGCGCTAAATGCATTAGCCGCTGATTCCCATACTGACGCAATCTCTGACATTACGCTCAAATTAGATTACCAGCTAAAACATATTTTAGTGGATGAATTTCAAGATACCTCGGGCTCACAAATGCGCCTCCTTGAGTCTTTGGTTGCTGGCTGGGAACCCGATGATGGTCGAAGCTTATTTCTCGTAGGTGATGCCATGCAATCACTCTATAGCTTTAGAGACGCACGTGTTGGGTTATTTATTAACGCACAACGCTATCCTATTGGCCCTGTGCAATGTAAATCATTATCCCTAAGCAGTAATTTTCGCTCAAAAAAAGGTATTGTGGATTGGGTTAATGACCATTTCCAACACGCATTTCCCGTTTCGGCAAATATTAATCGTGGCGCTGTTCCTTATAACCCATCCACATCAGTTAAGACTGCCGACGAGTCTCAAGCAGTGTATTTTCATGGCTATAACAGCCAAGACAATAATGACTATAATCGAGTTGAAGCTGATCATATTGCTAAACTTTGCCAGCAAATCAGTGAACAAACACCCCGTGAATCCACTGCAATATTGGTACGTAATCGCGGCCACCTAAAACAGATTGTTCCCGCCCTAATAGATGCCAAGTTAAACTGGGAGGCGATAGATATTGACCCGCTAGCTGATCGAATGCCGGTGATTGATTTAATGTCTATTACAAGAGCCCTACTATCGCCCGCCGATAGAATTGCTTGGTTATCTGTTCTGCGTGCGCCTTTTTGCGGGCTTTCACTTAAAGACCTAGTGATCCTAACCGACGGTAAGGAATCATCAGGTAAGCAGCCCAAATGTATTTTAGAAAAACTGCATGAGTGGCAGCAAAAGCCAGAAAAATTTGATCCGTTAACAGACCAAGGGAACAAAATATTAAATCGAGTAGCACCCTTACTGTGTGATGCTTGGCGTAATCGGGATAGAGATAATCTCCGCAATTTAGTCGAGCAATTATGGATTAATCTTGGCGGTCCATCGACGCTTCTCAATCAGCGTGATATACACGATCTTCGTAGTTACTTAGATTTACTGGAGTCAACCCAGAAAGCAGGCACACTGGATGATTGGCATGAATTTAAAAATGCTGTTGATAATTTATTTGCTCAACCATTAGCAAGCCACAACAAGCAGTCAA
>DKNZ01000034.1 GCA_002469845.1 Cellvibrionales bacterium UBA7375
TTTCGATTAATGGTAGAAAAAAACACATGACCACCTGGCTTTACCATTTTGGCACAGGCGCGCACCACTGAGCTGGGGTCGGGAACATGCTCTAGCATTTCTAGGCAGGTAACTGTATCAAAGCTATTTTCATGGGTTTTGGCAAAATCTTCGGCCGTAGACTTTTGGTAGTCTATGGATAGGCCGGATTCCAGTTGGTGAAGTTTGGCTACACCTAGTGGCGCATCACCCATATCAATTCCAGTTACCTGTGCACCTCGCTGAGCCAGGGCTTCCGCTAAAATTCCTCCACCACAGCCCACATCAAGCACCTTTTTTTCGGCTACAGGCGCTAAATTATCAATCCAATTTGCGCGCAATGGGTTGATGTCATGGAGCGGTTTAAATTCACTGTTTTTGTCCCACCAGCGGCTGGCAAGTTCTTCAAATTTGCGAATTTCATTGGGGTCAACATTTTGTGTATTTGCCATGCTAGTTTTGAATTACCTGCTTTAAGTGAGCTGTTGCCATCTAGTTAATAAGCTTTTTACCCCAATCTTTAGCCGATTGGATTAGTTTTTGTTCGTCTAGTGTACATAAAGTTCCCGCATTAAGTAGTGGCTGTCCCGCTACCCAGTTATGAGTGATGGGGCTACTAGTGCAGCTGTAAACTAATTGTGCGGCGGGATTATACAGGGGTTGATGGTGAATAGAATCAATTTCTACAGCAATTAAATCTGCATATTTTCCATGTTCGATACTGCCAATTTGACTATTCCAACCCAGTGTTTTCGCACCATTAATGGTTGCCATGCGCAATGCTTGATGGGCCGCATCCGATTGAGTACAGCATTGAATTTGCTGTATTGCGATAGCTGCAGTTTTAACACTGGCCATAAGGTTTAGATTTTTGTTGGTAGCAGATCTAGATGCGCCAAGGCTAAGATTTATGTTGGCTTGTACTAGGGAGTCTAACCAGCCGACATTGCTCGATAGGCTTGAAGTTTCCTCTGGGCATATCACTACAGGGTTGTTAGTACTGGCTAAGAGGCTGAGGTCATCGGAATTGAGGTGATTCATTCCAACTAATTGAGTATCTGGTAACAATAAGCCCTGACTATTAAGGCGCTGAAGTGGGCGACAGCCGGTTTTTTTATAACAGGCTTCAATTGAGGCTAAAGATTCATTGCAAAGAGCTTGAATCGGCAAGTCTAGCTCGCTGGCATAGGCCGCCAGTCGCTCAAGTGTTTTGTCCTCTAGGTCGGCAATATCATAAATTCCGCAGGCAACTTTGATAAGGGGGTGGTTAGAGTAGTTGTCACGTAATTTTAGACCACGATGGAGATAATCCTCGGCATTTTTGCCGTATGCAGATGTTTTTTCCTGAAGAGTAAAGTTTGTTTGATTGCGAATGCCCGCTTTGCAGGCGGCTTCAACGGACAACTCGCCAGCGCTTCCCATTTCGGCAAAGCAGGTTGTTCCGGTTTTAATCATTTCAGCAATAGCTATATTGATGCTATCGGTCACAAATTTAGTATCGGAATATATTTTTTCAGCGTCTTTTGCTTCTGTTTCTATCCCTTGTTTTTCCTGCATCGAATTATCAATGCCGCGCACCAGTCTGGAGCTGGTGTAGCAATGAGTATTTACCAGCCCCGGCATTAATATATGCTGACTCAGCTCTTGAGTTTCTGTGCTGTTATATTTCTGTTTAGCCTCCCATGTGGGCAGCACTTCAATAATACGACCGCCATCAATAGCTACGCTATGATGTTGAAGAATTTGGTTATTGGGAACGATGGGAAGCACCAATTGGCAATGAAGGATAAGGTCTATTGAAATGGGCGGCATAGTTTTTCCTTGGTTAATTAAAATAGTATACCCATTTTTGGTTGAAATTTGAGATAGTTTTAGTAAAAAATTACACTTTTAAAAGCTAAATATTTTGATTATTTGCTGTTTGATACTAAAGCTAAATTAGACGGCAATATTAATGGGTTATACCCTGGTTTCTATGGTAGAATAATCAGCTTAAATCCTGTTGCTGGAGGGGGGAGATCAAATCTTTTATATGCTGATCCTTCTGTGCCGCAAAATGGCATTGCAACAGTAAAATAAAATACAAAATTTAGAGATAAATTATGGTTGATCCAGCGAAGGAAATCCTTCCGGTAAATATCGAAGATGAGTTAAAAAAATCTTATCTTGATTATGCTATGAGTGTTATTGTGGGTCGGGCATTGCCTGATGTGCGCGATGGTCTAAAGCCGGTTCATCGTCGCGTCCTTTTTGCGATGAGCGAACTCAATAACGATTGGAATAAAGCCTATAAGAAATCTGCTCGTGTGGTGGGTGATGTTATTGGTAAGTACCATCCCCACGGAGACTCTGCGGTTTACGAAACTATTGTTCGTATGGCGCAGCCATTTTCACTGCGCTATATGTTGGTCGATGGTCAGGGTAACTTTGGTTCTATCGATGGTGATTCTGCGGCAGCAATGCGGTATACCGAAATCCGTATGACCAAGCTGGCCCATGCGCTGCTTGAAGACTTGGAAAAAGATACGGTTGATTTTGTTCCAAATTATGACGAGACAGAATCCATTCCCCATGTTTTGCCTACACGAATTCCCAACCTTTTAGTTAATGGTTCATCCGGTATTGCGGTGGGTATGGCAACTAATATACCGCCTCACAATCTAACTGAGGTGGTCAAAGGTTGTCTGGCAGTCATTGAAAATCAAGCTATTACCATTGATGAATTAATGGAATATATTCCGGGTCCTGATTTCCCAACTGGGGCAATTATTAATGGTAAAGCTGGCATTATTCAGGCTTATCGAACCGGTAGGGGGCGAATTTATCAGCGAGCTAAAGCTGATATTGAGGTGGATGAAAAGACCAAGCGCGAGACAATTATTATTACTGAAATTCCTTATCAGTTAAATAAGTCGCGTTTAATAGAGCGTATTGCTGAGCTGGTTAAAGAAAAGAAAATTGAAGGTATTTCTGAGCTTAGAGACGAATCAGATAAAGATGGCCTTAGAGTTGTTATTGAGTTGAAGCGGGGTGAAATGGGTGAAGTTGTGCTCAATAATCTCTATGCTCAGACTCAGTTGCAGTCAGTATTTGGCATCAATATGGTTGCCCTTGTGGATGGTCAGCCAAAGATTCTTAACTTAAAGGACATGCTAGAAGCTTTTGTTCGTCATCGTCGAGAAGTGGTAACCCGTCGAACAATTTATTTATTGAAAAAAGCCAGAGAAAGAGCCCATACCCTAGAAGGTTTTGCCATTGCTCTGGCTAATATCGATGAAATTATTGCCTTAATTAAAAAATCGCCGACCCCAGCAGATGCTCGCGAAGCATTGGTTAGTAAGGGTTGGGCTCCCGGATCTGTTGTAGCTATGCTGGAGCGTGCCGGGCCTGAGGCTAGTCGTCCCGAATGGCTAGAAGATCAGTATGGATTAAGAAAGGGTAAGTATTTCCTTAGTCCAGAACAGGCCAAAGATATTCTTGAATTAAGACTGCACCGCCTTACAGGCATGGAGCAGGATAAGATCATTGAAGAATTTACCATCAAGTTAGAAGAAATAGCTGATTACCAAGATATATTAGGCAATATCTCACGCTTAATGTTGGTTATTCGTGAAGAGCTTGAAGCGGTGCTAGAACAATTTGGCGATGAACGTCGCACCGAAATTATTGAATCGCAACATGATCTTACAGTTGAAGATTTGATCACAGAAGAAGATCGAGTAGTTACTATTTCTCATGGTGGTTATGCTAAAACCCAGCCATTGACTGACTATCAAGCTCAGCGCCGTGGCGGAATGGGTAAGTCAGCTACAGCGGTTAAAGACGAAGATTTTGTCGAGCATCTATTAATTGCCAGTACCCATGCAACAATTCTATGTTTTACTAATCTTGGTAAGGTTTATTGGCTCAAGGTCTATCAAATACCGGTAGCGGGCAGAAACTCAAGAGGGCGACCTATGGTTAATCTCTTGCCGCTAGACGAAGGTGAGCGGATCAGTTCTATCTTACCAGTAGAAGAATACAGTGCCGATCAGTATGTAATTATGGCGACGGCTAATGGCACGGTTAAGAAAACCTCACTTGATCAATATTCAAGACCGCGGAGCGTAGGTTTACGCGCTGTGGATTTAGTGGAGGGCGATCATTTGGTGGGCACTGCCATTATTGATGGTAGTAAAGATATTATGTTGTTTAGCTCTGAAGGTAAGGCTGTTCGCTTCTCAGAAACTGACGTTCGCGCTATGGGCCGAGTATCTAAAGGCGTTAGAGGTATGCGATTACCAGGAAATCATGCAGTTATTTCGATGGTAATACCTGAGAAAGAGGGATTATTGCTAACCGTATGTGAAAATGGCTACGGTAAGCGCACCCATATTAGTGAGTTCCCAACTAAGGGTCGCGGTGGTAAGGGTATGATCGCTATTCAAGCAAGCGACAGAAATGGCCCTCTTGTCGGTGTCACACAGCTGTTTGATGGCGATGAAATTATGTTAATTTCCGATCAGGGAACCATGGTGCGTACCCGCGGAGATGAGGTATCTATAGTAGGGCGAAATACACAGGGCGTCAGGGTTATCCGCCTTAAGGAAAATGAAAAGTTGGTAAGTTTGGCAAGAATTGCCGAGCCAGATGAAGAAGACCAGCTAGAACCAGAAGAAGATTAATAGAAGGTAAGATGATGGCTAAGAAGCATACTTTAGAGTCATTAAGAAAGAAGATTGACGAGATTGATTCACTACTGATCGACAGTATTAGTGAGCGTGCTCGCTGTGCTCAGCAAGTTGCTGAGGTCAAAGAAAATCAAGGTGAGCAAGCGTACTATAAGCCAGAGCGAGAAGCTCAGGTGTTACGGCGGGTAATGAAAAAAAACCAAGGACCTCTTGGCAATGAGGATATGGCGCGTCTATTTCGTCAAATAATGTCTGCCTGTCTTGCCTTAGAACAGCCGGTAAAAGTAGCTTATTTAGGTCCTGAAGGCACATTTACTCAAGAAGCAGCATTGAAACATTTTGGTGACTCTGCTGTCAGTGTCCCACAATCTGCTATTGATGAAGTATTTCGTGAGGTGCTTTCAGGTTCTTGTCATTACGGTGTAGTTCCCGTTGAAAATTCCACCGAAGGCGTGATTAGTCATACTCTTGATAGCTTTATGGATTCATCCCTAAAAATTTGTGGTGAAGTTGAATTGCGAATTCATCAGCATTTTATGGTGGGTACTAATACAGATAAAAATAATATTTCTAGAGTTTACTCCCATGCCCAGTCTCTTGCGCAGTGTAGGCAGTGGTTAAATTCTAATTTTCCAGCTATTGAAAGAGTGGCGGTTAGCAGTAATGCGGAAGCCGCTAAGCGTGTTCAAGGTGAGTGGAATTCTGCGGCTATAGCGGGCGATATGGCGTGTGAACTTTACAGTCTGGAGAAGCTTCATCAGAAAATTGAAGATAACCCTGATAATTCCACAAGATTTTTGATTATTGGGCGCGAGGAAGTGCCCAAAAGCGGAATAGATAGAACATCACTGGTAGTTTCTGTTCGAAATAAGCCAGGTGCTCTGCACGATTTATTAGAACCCTTTCAGCGCCACAACGTAGACATGACACGTCTTGAGTCAAGACCATCACGCAGTAGTAAGTGGACCTATGTGTTCTTTATTGATCTTGAGGGGCATATTGATGACCCGGCGGTGGCTAACGTACTTGAGGAGCTAAACTCCCAAGTCGTTGAGCTCAAGGTTTTGGGCTCATACCCCTGTGCTGTTCTTTGAATAAAGTGTAGTTTTTAATCACAGTAAGAATTTCTGGTAATTCCATGGCAAAGAAAAAACCTGCAAATGTAGTAAATCGTTTAGTAGTGATCGGGTTGGGCTTAATAGGCTCAAGCCTTGCTGCATCTGCACGAAACAAAGGTTTGGCCAAAGAGGTTATTGGAATTTCAAGACGACAGTCTACCCTTGAGATTGCCCTAAATAATGGAATTGTTGATCACTGTGCAGATAATTTAGAGCAAATTGCAGGTGAGTTGAGTGAGGGAGATATTGTTGTTATCGGTGTTCCGACCCTTAGCGTTCCTAAGGTTTTGCAAGAATGTGTTTCATTATTATCCCCTGGGGTCACAATTACAGACGTGGCTAGTGTTAAAGAATCTGTAGTAAATTCAGCTAAGGAGCTTTTTGGTTCCGTGCCCCCACAATTGGTGCCTGGTCATCCTATTGCGGGCTCAGAGAGAAGTGGGGTAACCGCTGCAAATCCTGACTTATTTGTCGATCATAGGGTGATTTTAACCCCGATTGAAACAACCCTAGATAGCCATATTGAACGCACGACTAAACTTTGGCAATCGGTTGGTGCCTTAGTGTCATCTATGTCTGTTAAAGAACATGATCAAATTTTGGCAGCAACCAGTCATTTGCCACATTTTCTTGCCTATGCTCTGGTCGATACATTAGCTGGAATGAGTGAAAAAACAGATATTTTTCGCTATGCCGCAGGTGGTTTTAGAGATTTCACGCGAATTGCCGCTAGCGATCCAATTATGTGGCGAGATATTGCTATAGCCAATAAAGATGCTGTTATTCAGGTCATGGATAAAATGATGAATAATCTATCTTTAATGCGCGCCTCAATTGAGAATGAAGATCAACAATATCTCACAAATCTCTTTACTCGGTCTCGCGATGTACGAAATCATTATGGAAGTATGCTTGAAAGTAATAAACTGGATACTGGATTACAAAGCCCTATGAATGAAAAAGTAATAAATTATATTGTGTCACCCGGAGGTAATGCTCGGGGTGATCTTCGTGTCCCAGGCGACAAATCGATGTCTCACCGATCGATAATGCTGGGTTCTTTAGCTGATGGTATGACCGAGGTAACGGGTTTTCTTGAGGGTGAGGACAGTTTAGCTACACTACAAGCTTTTCGCGATATGGGCGTTGATATTGAGGGACCCAATGAAGGTCGTCTAGTCATTCGTGGAGTTGGTCTTCATGGCCTTAAAGCGCCCAAAAAACCTCTGTATCTTGGTAATTCTGGCACTTCTATTCGTCTATTAAGTGGTTTATTAGCAGGCCAAGCATTTGACGTTGAGCTTCAAGGTGATTCATCATTGTCAGGAAGACCTATGGGCCGAGTAGCAACACCACTTCGAGAAATGGGTGCAGTTATTGAAACTGAAAAAGATGGAACGCCACCGTTGCGTATTAAGGGCGGTCAGAAGCTCAAAGGTATAAATTACACAATGCCTATGGCTAGCGCACAGGTTAAGTCTTGCGTACTTCTAGCGGGTTTATACGCTGAGGGTGAGACTACAACCCTAGAACCAGCGCCAACAAGAGATCATACCGAGCGTATGTTGCGTGGTTTTAGCTATCGAGTGAATAGCGATAATGACACGGCATCCCTAAGCGGTGGTGGTCGATTAACGGCTACTCGAATAAACGTACCTTCAGATATTTCATCCTCGGCATTTTTTTTGGTAGCTGCGGCTATTGTTCCCGGGTCAGATATTACATTGCGCCATGTGGGTGTGAACCCAACCCGTATTGGTGTTATTAATATTCTGCGTCAAATGGGTGCTAACATTGAATTATTTAATCCAGCTCAAGTTGGTGATGAGCCGGTAGCCGATATACGTGTTCGTTATGCACCCCTAAAAGGCATCGCAATTCCTGAAGATCAAGTTCCCTTGGCTATTGATGAGTTTCCAGTATTATTTGTGGCGGCGGCGTGTGCAGAGGGTACTACTATTCTTACGGGTGCTGAAGAGCTTCGAGTTAAAGAGAGTGATCGTATTCAAAGTATGGCTGATGGTCTTGTAACACTAGGGATTGACGCGGTGGCAACTGATGATGGAATTCGAATCCAAGGTGGTGATATTGGTGCAGGTGAAGTTGAGAGTTTCGATGATCACCGAATTGCTATGGCATTTAGTATTGCCGGACTGCGAGCTAGCGGTCCAATTACTATAAAAGAGGCTAATAATGTAGCCACTTCCTTTCCTAATTTTATTTCATTAGCAAGACAGGTAGGAATCAATATTAAATTGGCATAGTAATTCTGCTAACAACAAGTATTTGAGAGCTAAATGGTAAAAATTATTACAGTCGATGGGCCAAGTGGTGCCGGAAAGGGCACTGTGAGCCGCATCTTAGCCAAGCAACTGGGATTTCATTACCTTGATAGTGGTGCCCTATATCGTCTGTTGGGCCTTGTTGCTGTGCGTCATGGGATAAAAGTTGGACCCAGTAGCGATCTTACTCATTTAGCAAAAAACATGGATGTTCATTTTGAAGCCCTACCCAATGGACATAATAGGGTATTACTAGAAGGTGAGGATGTAACCAATGAGTTGCGCACCGAAAAAACAGGTGCACTGGCCTCAAAAGTAGCTGAAAACTCTGATGTTAGGGCCGCGTTATTGCTCCGTCAGCAAGAGTTTGCGAAAAAGCCAGGTCTTGTTGCCGATGGCCGAGATATGGGTACAAAAGTTTTTCCGAGCGCTCATCTTAAAATTTTCTTAACGGCTAGTATTGAAGAGCGTGCAAACCGCCGCTGTAAACAGTTGCTAGAACAGGGTGAAAATGTTAGTCTTCGCGCCCTCAAGGAGTTAGTCCGCTCCAGAGACGAACGAGATATGAATAGAAAAGCGTCACCCTTAGCAATTGCTGATGATGCAGTTGAGATTGACACTTCGGACTTATCGATACAAGAAGCGGTGGATAGGCTGCAAAATTTAGCCATTCTTCGCGGGATAGCCTAGCTACCCACATAACCGGTGTATTAGCAATCGCCAGCTATTATTGCTAAGCACTTAACTTTAACTGACCCACATAAACTGGCCATGTGGAAAAAAGAGATCGGCGCAGATATACCTCTGCCGAAACTCTGTCAATACTCAGGAAAAATCCATGAGCGAAAATTTTCAAGAACTATTTGAACAAAGTCTAAAAACCGTAGAAATGAATCCAGGCGCTATTATCACTGGCGTAATTATTGATGTTGATAAAGATTGGGTTACAGTTCACGCAGGCTTAAAATCTGAAGGTGTTATCCCAGCAGAGCAATTTTACAATGACAAAGGTGAGTTAGAAGCTAACGTCGGCGATGAGGTACAGGTATCTCTCGAGGCAGTTGAAGATGGTTTCGGTGCTACTCGTCTTTCTCGTGAAAAAGCACGCAGAGCGGAATCTTGGATTGAGCTTGAAGCTGCACATAATAAAGATGAAATTGTTACTGGTATGATCAGTGGCAAAGTTAAAGGTGGATTCACCGTTGATGTCCGTGGGTTACGCGCATTTTTGCCGGGATCATTGGTTGACGTTAGACCACTTCGCGAGATTACTCATCTCGAAAATACAGAATTAGAATTTAAAGTCATCAAACTAGATGTTAAGCGCAATAATGTTGTTGTTAGCCGCCGAGCGGTAATGGAGAGTGCCAACTCTGCCGAGCGTGAAGAATTGCTGGCCAACATTGAAGAAGGCGTTTCATTAAAAGGTATTATTAAGAACCTTACTGATTACGGTGCCTTTGTTGATCTAGGTGGTGTAGATGGTCTACTGCATATCACTGATATGTCATGGAAGCGTATTAAACACCCATCAGAAATGATTAATGTTGGTGATGAGATTGACGTTAAAGTGCTTAAGTTTGACCGCGAGCGCAATCGTGTATCACTGGGCATGAAGCAAATGGGTGAAGATCCATGGGGCGACATTAAAGGTCGCTACCCTATTGGCGCTCGCGCTAAAGCTAAGGTTACAAACCTTACTGACTATGGTTGTTTTGCTGAGTTAGAAGATGGTGTTGAAGGCCTTGTTCACGTATCTGAAATGGATTGGACAAATAAAAATGTTCACCCATCTAAGATTGTTGATCTAGGTCAAGAAGTTGATGTTATGGTACTTGAAATTGATGAAGAACGTCGTCGTATTTCATTGGGTATCAAGCAGTGCTTCACTAATCCGTGGGATGATTTCGCAGGCACTAAAACTAAGGGCGATAAGGTTACAGGTAACATCAAATCTATCACTGACTTTGGTATCTTTATCGGTCTTGAAGGCGGTATTGATGGTCTGGTTCACCTATCAGATATCTCTTGGAATGAAACCGGTGAAGACGCAGTGCGCAACTTTAAAAAGGGCGAAGAAGTTGAATCTGTTGTCTTGAGCATTGATGCAGAAAGAGAGCGTATCTCTCTCGGCATCAAACAGCTTTCTGATGATCCATTTAATACCTTCCTAGCATCAAATGATAAGGGTTCTATTGTTACTGGTACCATTAAAGAAGTTGACGCTAAGGGCGCTGTAATCGATCTTGGTAACGATATTGAAGCCACATTGAAAGCATCGGAATTATCTCGTGAGAGAATTGAAGATGCACGCAATGAATTAACCGTTGGCGATAGTATTGAAGCTAAAATTGTTAATGTAGATCGCAAGACGCGCGCTATTAACCTATCAATTAAAGCGAAAGATATTTCAGAAGAGAAAGAGGCCGTTAAAGCCCATCGTAAAACTGAAACTGATAGTTCTTCACCGGCAACAATTGGTGATCTTATCAAGGCTCAGATGGATAAATAATCGGGTCCTTAGTAAAAAGGGTGGCTTTGCCACCCTTTTTTTTGCATTTAATTTGGTATAGGGTAAATAAATACTTGTATTCAGCTGAAACTTCAATAAAATCAAATACTACCGACCTATATAAGCGATCGTATTTCCACTGAAAACCTGGGTAACAAAAAACTATAGTTATGACCAAGTCCGAATTAATTGAAAAGATAGCCATTAATCAAGATCAATTGCCGGCTCGCGATGTTGAGCAGGCAGTTCGAATGATATTGGAGCGTATGGCAAAAGCCTTGGTGAGCAAGCAGCGTATTGAGATTCGAGGTTTCGGCAGCTTTTCATTGCATTATCGCGCGCCGCGAACTGGGCGCAACCCTAAGACAGGTGATTCTGTGACACTCACCGGCAAGTACGTACCTCATTTTAAGCCTGGCAAAGATCTGCGTGATCGAGCCAACAACGGTTTATAAGTCATTGCCTATCTAAAAGGTTCTATTGCAGAATAAAACCGGTTGCTGGATAGCGCCTAATAATTCCACCACGAAAATTTTCAAATGGCTGGCTTGATTTAGCTCTTGCTTGCACCGTATTGGTCGGGCAATTGCCATTTTCTATATGATAA
>DKNZ01000031.1 GCA_002469845.1 Cellvibrionales bacterium UBA7375
GCGGGAAGCCCCCTTCAAGATTAGGTTTCCCTGGGAGTTTAACTCCCCTGTAGGGCTGTTCAAGACTAGGACGTTGATAGGTTGGGTGTGGAAGCGCTGTGAGGCGTTGAGCTAACCAATACTAATTGCCCGTGAGGCTTGACCATATAACGCAAGCGAGACGACGGACAGAGATGTTAAAAATACATCCTGGCCATGAAAAAATTGTATTCAATAATTACCGACCTAATTTGATGATTGTAGTGGTATTAATACTATAGTCACCATACCAGTTTGCCTGATAACCATAGAGAACTAGAACCACCTGATCCCATACCGAACTCAGTAGTGAAATGGTTCATCGCCGATGGTAGTGTGGGGTCTCCCCATGTGAGAGTAGGTCATTGTCAGGCTTTAAATTAAAAATCCCAGTTGCGAAAGCGGCTGGGATTTTTTTATGGTCCTGTATAAAAAGGTATATTGTACTAATAACAGTAAATTTCTATCTATTATTAGAGATGAACTAGTGGAGAGGGCATAATAAGATCACTAGGAATATTGAGAATTGAAATAAAGGCTATGGAATACTTATTTTATCTAATGGTTGGCGGTATTGGCGGATTAATTAGCGGGCTTTTTGGGCTTGGCGGCGGTGCCGTGATAGTTCCTTTATTAATTTTTGCTTTTTTGGCCCGTGGAATTCCCCCAGAGATTACCACTCATCTAGCTATTGGCACCTCACTAGCTACCATTGTGTTTACGGCCCTAAGCTCCATCTATACTCATCATCAAAAACAAGCTATACGATGGGATATAGTCAAAACATTGGTTCCGAGTATTCTAATTGGCAGTGTATTAGGCGGGTTATTTGCTATTTCCCTTAGCGGTGTGTTGCTACAGGTACTATTCGGTTGTTTTTTGATTCTAGCGGCATTGCAATTACTGCTTTATAGTCCAGTTGTGGGCATCAGAGAATTGCCGGGTTGGCTTTGCATGAGTTTCTCTGGAAGTTGTATTGGCGGGGTATCGGCACTTTTTGGTATTGGCGGTGGAACTCTTAGCGTTCCTTTGCTATCTTTTTTTGGGGTCAGGATTCATCAGGCTGTTGGGACTGCAGCGGCATGTGGTCTCCCTATTGCATTAGCGGCAACCCTTACTTATTGCACAGCTAAAACAGATACCAGCATCATGCCTGAAGGTAGTTTAGGTTTTGTATTTTTACCGGCTTTATTGGGAATAATTATTGCCAGTCTGCCCTGTGCGAGATTGGGCGCATTATTGGCACACAAGGTAAATGCAACCAATTTACGCAAAGGGTTTGCTTGGGTAACATTGGCCTTAGGTGTACGATTTATCTGGATAAATCTTAATTTATAACTTGAGGATGCTCACATTAAATCTGAATTATTAGATATTCTTAGAGATGGGGATTTTCACTCGGGCGAAGACTTAGGTAAGTCGCTAGGGGTGTCGAGAACAGCTGTTTGGAAGCAATTACAAAAGCTTGAGACCATGGGTCTGCAGTTAGAGTCTGTAAAAGGCAGAGGATATAGAATTCCCCAAAGCTTTGAATTATTGAATTGCCAACAAATTAAAGCCAGTTTTGAGCCAAAAGTTGATCAGCAACTAAAAGCATTACATATATACCAGAGTCTTGATTCCACCAATAAAATGGCGACTGAGTTAATACAGCAAAAGGCCGAATCAGAAACGCCGAGCGGCACAGTTATTTTATCTGAATATCAAACCATGGGTCGCGGACGACGAGGCAAGCATTGGGTCAGTCCATTTGCAGCAAATCTTTATCTGTCGATAATTTGGGATTTCGATCAAGGGGCTAGTGCCCTTCAGGGGTTAAGTTTGGGTATAGGTGTTGCAGTTAGTCGAGCGCTAAAACAGTTGGGCCTTGGGGATGTTCGTCTTAAGTGGCCAAATGATATTTATATCAATAATAAAAAGTTAGGTGGAATACTCCTAGAAATGGTGGGGGATCCAGCTGGGCAATGTACCGTTATTATTGGTATAGGCATTAACCATTCGATGCCAGTACAAAGTGGTCAAGCCATAGATCAGGCTTGGACAGACATAGCTTCTTCATCACAAGACCCCATTTCTAGAAATATTTTGGCGGCTAAAATTATCAATTATTGCTTTGATATACTTGGAGACTATCAGCAAAAAGGGTTTGAGCATTATCAGCAAGAATGGCAAGCCATAGATGCTTTTAAAGGTAAGCAGGCTACAGTTAGTACTGCAAATAAATCAACTAAAGGAACATTGATGGGGGTTGATAAGTTTGGAGCGCTTAAAATGAAGTTAGAAAATGGCAAAATAGCCAGTTTTATTGGTGGCGAGCTAAGCCTTCGAGCTATTGATTAATAATATTCAAATCCAACGTAAAATGCCGAATTTTAAAAGGTGGCGCTAAATGATCTTATGTATTGATGCAGGTAACAGTCGAATTAAGTGGCGGTTAACTGATAATGGACAGAAAATCGCAAAGGGTGCGCAGCGGACATCGACTATTCTTGATGGTGAGGATTTGGAGTTGTCTGATATACAGTCCCCAACAGAGATACGCATAGCCAGTGTAGCGGGCGATGGCATTGCCAAATCACTGCATCAACAATTGCTTAAAAAATTTTCCATTCCCATTCGATTCGCCAAAGTTTCTGCCACAATTGGCGAGCTAAGCTGTGCTTATGAAGATCCTCATTCGCTTGGTGTTGATCGCTGGCTTGCAATGGCAGCAGCCTATCAGCAATACCAAGAACCGCTTATGGTAGTAGATGCAGGTAGTGCGATTACTATGGATATTATTGGTCCTGATGGCCAGCATATTGGAGGATACATAGCTCCTGGGTTAACTCTAATGCATGATGCACTTTGGCAAAACACAAGCGATGTTCGCGTTGTTGGCAGTGGTTCGCAAGAGCTTTGGATACCGGGAAAAAATACGCAACAGGCTGTTAATAGAGGTTGTTTTTTGGCGGCAGTATCAACGATTGAAAGTCTTGCTGCACAGTTTCCAGTGCAAATTGTCCTGACCGGTGGTGATGGCAAAATCATAATGCAGGCACTTAGCCTAAATACCGAATATCATTCAAATTTAGTTCTCGATGGCCTTTTAATAAACGAAATAAAGTGGGTTGATAGTAAAACAATCTAGTCATTAAGGTGATTTTTAATTGGCGGGATTTTTTACAGTATTATGATCAATAAAAACCCTCAAATAAGCCAGATTTTGCCTGTTTCGAAAAAAAACTAAAAAGAACCTGAATTTAAGGTTGCTAATAACCCCTAGTTTCTCTAAAATCGCGCTCCGCCTTAAAGATGCTGGCGTAGCTCAGTTGGTAGAGCAGCTGACTTGTAATCAGCCGGTCGGGGGTTCGACTCCTCTCGCCAGCTCCATCTTTAATGCTAAATTACTGATTCTAATAGTAATTTTTTGACATAGGTCGCACGTGGAAAGAAAATGGGCGGCTGTTTTTTGATTTTAGTGGGTAAGATTGCTGGGATCAAAAAGGGTAAATGCAATACTGGGGATGTGAAAACGTCGCCCAGTTTTATGTCGGTATTTAAAAAGTCATACCGGCAAGTCGATTTTTGATATTAAAAATCGTAAAAATTTAGGCGGGATTCCCGAGCGGTCAAAGGGATCAGACTGTAAATCTGACG
>DKNZ01000013.1 GCA_002469845.1 Cellvibrionales bacterium UBA7375
AAAGTCGATACAGCTGATTGGGGTGGTGTTGTTGCTCCAGAAGAGCAAGCCTATGCATTTCAGACCACTAATCCCAAAGTGTTTGCAGGTGGCGATATGGTACGTGGTTCAGATTTGGTGGTTACCGCAGTATTTGAAGGTCGTCAGGCCGCTGAAGGTATCCTTGATTATCTGGATGTCTAAACTAATAGTATTGCACCCTTTTACTGATAGAGTAGTTAATGACAGAGCTTAAAAACGACCGCTTCCTAAGAGCGTTGATGCGTGAGCCGGTAGATCGAACTCCGATTTGGATAATGCGCCAAGCCGGTCGTTATCTTCCAGAATACAGAGCAACAAGGTCCCAAGCAGGGGACTTTATGAGTCTCTGTAAAAATACCGAGTTAGCCTACGAAGTAACTATGCAGCCACTTGAACGTTTTGATCTTGATGCCGCTATTTTATTTTCAGATATCCTAACCATTCCTGATGCCATGGGCCTTGGTCTCTATTTTGCCGAGGGTGAAGGTCCTAAGTTTCGCAAACCAGTGCGCACAGAAAAAGATATTGAACAGCTTGAGGTTATCAATACCGCTTCCGACTTAACCTATGTTACAGACGCCGTATCAACCATTCGCCGCGAGCTAAACGGACGAGTACCACTGATAGGGTTTTCAGGAAGCCCATGGACCCTAGCAACCTATATGATTGAGGGTCAAAGTAGCAGAGATTTTGCCCGTGCCAAAACCATGCTCTACACCCAGCCCGAATTATTTCATCAGTTACTCGATAAGCTGGCCCTATCGGTGATCGATTATCTTAATGCCCAAATTGCCAGTGGTGCACAAGCGGTACAAATTTTCGATACCTGGGGTGGCGTATTAAGTTATGCAGCCTATCAAGAATTTTCACTGGCCTATATGCAAAAAATTGTTGCTGGACTCAACACCCAATCAGAGGGTCGTATGGTTCCTGTGATATTGTTTACCAAAGGTGGTGGTCAGTGGTTATCGGCTATGGCCGATACTGGCTGTGATTGTTTAGGTCTAGACTGGTCGACCAATATTGGTGTGGCCCGACAAGCGGTAGGGGATAGAGTGGCCTTACAGGGCAATATGGATCCTTCAGTTCTTCGTGGCAGCGACAGTTCAATCGAGGCAGAGGCGAAGACTATCCTGGCCTCATTTGGTGATAATACAGGCCATGTTTTCAATCTTGGTCATGGTATTACGCCAGATATTAACCCTGATAAGGTAAAAGTTCTGGTTGATGCGGTTCAGAAATTTTCAGCAAAATAGATTGAATAGCCCAATTATTGACACAGTATTTTAGTGATTAATTAGCCCGAATTTTTCTGACACATTAATAGGATTTGTCGCCTTAATATTTTTATCCAGAGTCACAGCATTTTCTGGAAATAACACAATTACTGTAGAGCCAAATTTAAATCGACCAATCTCATCGCCTTTTAAAAAGCTTATAGCCTGATCGCTATAATCGTTTTCTCTAATAGCACCGAGACCGGGCTTTTCCATGCCGCTCCAAACAGTTTCAATACCAGCAACGAGCATTGCACCCACAAAAATAACAGAAAAATGGCCGAGTTGCTGTGATTTAAACTCGCAGACTAGGCGCTCATTGCGGGCAAATAAATTGGGCACCATCTCAGCAGTTTGTTGATTAACGGAAAATAGCTCACCGGGAATATATCGTGTAGAAATCAACTGTCCATCAGCCGGAATATGCACCCGATGATAGTCTTTAGGCGACAAATAAATAGTAGAAAATAGACCATTTTCATACTGTTTAGCTTGCCGAGCATTACCCACCAGTCGGGTAAGAGAATAATTCACATTTTTTGCCTGCAGAATCTTATTTTTACTAATTTTACCCGCCTGACTAATCACCCCATCAGCAGGTGAAGTCAGTGTATTAGCACCTGCATCTAAGGGTCTTAGCTCAGGCTTTAACTGGCGTGTAAAAAAAGCATTAAAGCTTTTATAACTCGATAAGTCGTCATTTAAAGCCTCGTCCATATTAATATCAAAGGTTTTAATAGCACGATTGATTAGTAAGTTTTTTAACCATTGATTTTGCGACTCCGCAAGCCTAGCAATAAGTCTTGAGAGAGCATGTTTTGGTAAAATGCGTTGCACAGCCACAAATAATTCAGCGCGATGATTCATACTATTTAATCTCTATTAATAAGGACCCAATTCAATCGGCGTATGTTCTAAGTTACCCCATTCGCCCCAGGAACCATCATAACCTCGAATGTTTTTGTAACCCAATATTTTACCAACCATATAGGTAAAGCTAGAGCGATGATGACTCTGACAATGGGTTGCTATATGTTTATCTTTTGAAAGCCCCAAATCATCCAGAATTTGCTGTGCATCTTTGCGAATACGTAAATTATTGTCACGATCCATTAGCTGAGTCCACTCAAGATTAATAGCTCCCGGGATATGTCCGCCTCGAGAAGAGCGAATAATATCACCCGAATATTCACCGGGGCTTCTTGCATCCCATATTGCAAAGTCTGAATTTTCAAGAGAATTAATAATCTCATCAGCCAAAATTCTAGTCATTGAACAGGGCTCAACAACTGAATTTACTTCAATACTATTAGGCTGATTGACGGTCGATTCGTCAGGGAAGCCATCTTTGATCCAAGGCACAATACCACCATTGAGATACTGCCAATTATTTAAGCCAAGAAGATCCATAGACCAAGCCATTCTGCCAGCCCAGCCACCGCCTTCATCATCATACAGAACCACTTTTTTTGAATTATCTATACCCAAATAAGCCATAACCGCGCAAAGTGTTGATATCTCAGGACAGGCGCCAGGTACGGGTGCAACACCAGAAATTAAATGCTGACCAGAAAGATGGACAGCACCGGGTACATGCTGTTGTTGATAGAGCGATGGATTACCCAGATCGACAATAACTAGGTCCGGTGAATAGAGTTGATCTTTTAACTGTTGGGGTTCAATAAGATGATTCATAATGGGTATTTCGTGATAAGTAAGGAATGATTTTAACAGATTTAACTCATACTTTTACGGGTGTATTGGTTAATTATCTAAACTGCGAATAATTTGTCGATAGTTATCCAGTCGCTGCTGCTGAAGTTTACCGGCAGCCACTGCCGCAACTAAAGCACAGCCTTCATCAGACTCATGTTTGCAGTCGCGAAACTTACAGTAACCCAAGAAAGGTCTAAAATCTTTAAAGCCGTTGATAATAGCCTCTTGATTAAGGTGAGTAAGTGAAAATTCCCTAATACCCGGTGAATCAATGATCACGCCACCATTATCTAAATGAATTAACTTTGATGCTGTAGTAGTGTGAGTACCCTCATTAGTAGCATCCGAGAGTGGCCCCACCGCGCTATTATTATCTGGCACTAATTGATTAATTATTGAGGATTTTCCAACACCTGACTGCCCCACAAAGATACAGCTTCTTTTATTTAAATAAGCTTTCAGATCATCAGTGCCATCATTGTTTTCAGCCGACACACAAATAACCTCATAACCAATTGATGTATAGATTTGCACAATAGAATCCACGGTTGAATCTACCTGCTGATCTAATAGATCGGTTTTATTAAGAACAAGAAAAGGCTCGATGCCCTGAGCTTCAGCCGCCACTAGATAGCGGTCTAATAAGTTACTTTGAGGTGCAGGCTGAACAGCAAAAACCACACCAATTCGATCAATATTGGCAGCTACGGGACGCAGTTTTCCGTAGTTGTCGGGGCGAATAAGTTCAGATTCACGTGGCTCAAGGGCTACAACAACCCCCTGAGGCTCGGCAGGTCGCCAAACTATTTTATCGCCAGTGACTAAACTCGGAATATTAGCGCGGACAAAACAGCGAACGATCTGACCGATAAATGGGGCTGAACCACCCTCAATATCTACTTGACTGCCGTAGTTAGTAACTACTGTACCACTCGTCTCAGGACCAAGCCCGTCAAGACTTTCAAGTGCCTTTTCATCTAGGATTTTTTTTGATTCAGCCTTTTCACGACGCCGATTTTGGATCGACTGAATACGTTCCTGCTGACGTTTGCTGAGCTTTCTATTTCCCATCTACTTATAAACCATTAATTTTTACATTGATACCATATCATTTCTGGTGGTCTAGCGGTAAAGCTTATAGCATAATTGGTACATAAAAATTATGCGCATAACTAGGAAACAGGTAAATGACAAATCAAAACCTCAATCTAATATGGATCGACCTTGAAATGACCGGTTTAGATCCTTTGCAGGAGCGTATTATTGAAATAGCCACAGTGGTAACAGACAGCGAGTTAAATATTCTAGCGGAAGGGCCATCTATTGCCATTAATCAGTCTGAAAAACTTCTTCAAGCCATGGATGAATGGAATACCAATCAGCATGGTAAGTCAGGACTTACCAGCCGGGTTCAAAAAAGTACTGTGACTGAAGCTCAAGCAGAATTAGCAACCATAGAGTTTTTAAAGCAGTGGGTCCCTCAGGGAGCATCGCCGATGTGTGGTAATTCAATAGGACAAGACCGCCGATTTTTAGTGCGCTATATGCCAGAATTAGCTAATTATTTTCACTATCGCAACCTTGATGTTAGTACTTTAAAAGAGCTGGTTAGACGTTGGAAGCCAGAACTTATGAATGGTTTTACTAAAAAAGGATCACACCTTGCGATGGACGATGTGTATGACTCAATTGAAGAATTAGCCTATTATCGAGAAGTATTTATTCAGCAATAGTCGCTAATTTTTGGCGCTGTTGCTGTATAGCCCAATTCACATGTTCCTTCACCATATCTGAAACGTCGGGCATTGTTTGTTCTAACTGTTGTAAGATTTTCTCAGAGCCCTCTGCATTGCCCAGTCCCACGGCTAAATTTCGCAACCACCGTTGATAACCAATTCTGCGGATGGGTGAGCCCTCAGTTTTGCTTAAAAATTCACTTTCAGGCCATTTGAAAAGAGTTAAAAGGTCAGAGTTATCTAAATTATGCCGTGGGGAAAAATCCATTTCCTTGGTTTTTGGTGCGCCGCGGTTCCATGGGCAAATTATCTGGCAGTCGTCACAGCCAAAAACCCGGTTACCCATTAGAGGGCGAAATGATTCTGGAATAGAATCCTTATTTTCAATAGTTTGATAAGAAATGCACTTTCGCGCATCAAGCACATAGGGCTCTGGGAAAGCGTCAGTGGGGCAGACTTTGATACAAGCACGACAATTACCGCAACGATTAGGCTGCTCTAAATTATCAACGGGCAAGGGCACTGAGGTGTAAATTTCCCCCAGAAAAAACCAAGAGCCGGCTTTACTGTTGATCAAAAGACTATTTTTTCCAATCCATCCTAATCCCGCCTGTTCCGCTAGGGGTTTCTCCATAACCGGTGCACTATCAACAAAAGGCCGCTGAGAAAGATTTAAATGGGGTAAATGTTGTTCAATCTTTCGCGTTAATTCAGCCAGTCGTTTTCTAATTAGCTTATGATAGTCACGACCTAGGGCATATCTAGAAATGTAAGCCTTATTTTTATCCTTAAGTACCGCGACCATATTCTCATCCGCTAAATAGTCCATTCTTACGGTAATAACTCGCAGTGTACGCGCAACTAATTTATCGACGTTATAACGCTTATCTCCATGCTCAGACATCCAATTCATACTGCCTTGATAGCTATTATCAAGCCATAGGCGCAGTCGCTGAGAAGCCTGATCAAGATCAGGTTTAACAATGGCAACTTCCTGAAAGCCCAAACCCTCACCCCAATCTTTAATATTGCTGGCGAGTTCGTGAAGAGATAGTGCATCTAAGTTGTCGTATTTTGTCGTTTCGAGCATGAGTTCTCGGTCAATCTAACTTATAATTGTTCTAATTTTACTGAGATATAAACAAAATGTCCCATTTTCTATCAGATAGTCAGATACAAAATAACCTTTACGACGTTGATACCGTTCGAAAAATAGATCAAGCAGCTATTACAGAGCTTAACAATGAAAGTATAAAGTTGATGAAGCGCGCCGGTGTTGCCGCTTTTGAAGAACTAATACAAGCCTTCGGTCAGCCAAGATTAATCAGTGTATTTTGTGGCGCTGGTAACAATGCAGGCGATGGCTATATCCTAGCAGCAAGAGCGGCAGAGAAGCTAATACCAGTCCAGGTGATTGAACTAGGTGACAGTAAGAAGTTTTCAACAGAGACCAGCCAAGCTCGTCAATTCGCCGAACAAAATAATGTAAATTTTACAAACCTTGATAAAAGTCTGGATATCAAGCAGGGCGTTATTGTCGATTGCCTACTCGGGATTGGCTATCAAGGGGCACTTCGTCCATCCTATGATCAAGCCATTGATTTAATCAATCATGCGGGATTGCCTGTTTTATCAATGGATATCCCCTCAGGGCTTAACGCAAACACCGGCTCAGTAGAAGATAATGCGGTAAAAGCAGATTTAACCATCACCTTTATTGGCGCCAAACAAGGGTTATTTACAGGAAAAGGTACAGCACTTTGCGGTGAAATCATTTATCACTCTCTAGATATATCAGAGCCTTTATTTAGCAAATTTAAACCCTCTGCACAGCTAATGGATGTATCTCGTTTGCTCGAGTTGATGCCTCAATTACAAGGTGATGAATATAAAAATCAACGAGGTCATTGCATGGTAGTGGGCGGAGATCACGGCTATGGTGGCGCAGTTACTATGGCAGCTGAGTCTAGCTTAAGAGTAGGCAGTGGCTTAACTTCAGTGGCTACTCAGCCCGAGCATGTTTCCAGCGCCATTGCCCGCTGCCCAGAAGTAATGGCCTTTGGCGTCATTTCAGGTCAGCAGTTAGAACCTTGGCTAAAAAAACCATCCGTATTAGTTGTGGGTCCTGGTTTGGGACGCTCCGCTTGGTCAGAGCAACTACTCCAAAAAGCAGTAGCATCAGAGTTGCCCATGGTGCTTGATGCCGATGCTCTAAATATACTTGCACAAGGTCGAGTGATAAAAAAAATAACAAAACCGCAGTGGGTATTAACTCCCCATGTGGGTGAAGCTGCAAGGCTTCTTGGGGTGAGTGCGCAAGAAATCCAGAAAGATCGGTTTAGTGCCGCCCAAAAGATTCACGCAAAATATAATGCGGTAGTAGTGCTCAAAGGACCGGGAACATTGGTTGTCGGCCCCGACCAACTAACCAAGATATGCCCCTATGGAAATCCCGGGATGGCGACAGCCGGCATGGGAGACTTATTAAGCGGTATCATTGGTGGACTAATAGCTCAAGGGCTTAGCCTTCAAGCGGCTGCAGAGCTAGGTGTGTGTTTACATTCATGCGCCGCAGACATGCTAGTTGATGATGCCGGTTATCGAGGTATTGCAGCTACTGATCTATTGCCCTATCTACACCAACTGCTCAATCAGGAATCTTTATAATGGCCCAAGCCAATACCGAGGCTCACCTTGCAATAACCCTTGATGGCGAGCAACAGATGGTAGATTTTGGGGTTAATCTCGCCAGTGCTATTGATAAAATAAAGTCGCCATTATTGATACTACTTAATGGTGACTTAGGGGCGGGAAAAACCACGATAAGCCGAGGAATTTTACAGGGACTAGGCCATCATGGCCCTGTAAAAAGCCCAACTTACACCCTAGTGGAGCCCTATAAACTAGATTTAGGTAAGATATTTCACTTTGATTTATACCGATTAATAGACCCAGAAGAATTAGAGCATATTGGGTTTTCCGATTATCTATCGGAGGCTGTTTTGTGCATAATAGAATGGCCTGAAAACGGTGGTAGTTATATTCCTCAGCCGGATATAACGATTGATATTAGTTTGTATCAATCAGGGCGCAAAGTGACCCTAGATTCCCAGACCGATTTAGGCAAAAAATGCATATATCAAGTACAGCAAAAGTAATCATTATTTAGGGTAAACTGGGTGCAATTTCTAATGCAATTAAAAATTTATAGCGCTACCCTAGTTTTTTTGATGCTTGTGTCTGGCACAATAGTTGCCACATCAGTAAGTGCTTCAGAAATAAATTCGGTTCGTTTGTCGCAAAAACAAGATACTACCAGAATAGTATTCGATATAAACGGCACTATAAGCTATAAAGTTTTTACACTAGATAACCCCAAACGCCTAGTAATTGATATCGCAAATGTGCCAAAAAAGCCCTCAATAGCGCATCTTAAGTTAAAAGATAGTCCAATCAGTGAAATACGTATCGCCCATCGCAACAAAAAGGATTTACGCATTGTTTTAGTTCTGAAAAAAGCTATTACCAATAAACATTTCACCCTCAAAGCCAATGAGAAATATAGTAACCGCCTAGTGGTTGATCTATTTGATAAAAACCCAGGGACAAGTCGCTCAGTAGAAGAAATTGTAAAACAGTCAGATCGAAAAATAGTTATTGCAATCGATGCCGGTCATGGCGGGATTGACCCGGGTGCTTTAGGCCCAAATCGTATGCGAGAAAAAATTGTCGTATTACAAATCTCTAAACGATTAGAAAACCTATTCGACAAAGACCCTAATTATGAGGGTGTATTGGTGCGTAAGGGTGATTATTTCTTGGCTCACCGCAAGCGCACCCAAATTGCCCGAGACAATAAGGCTGATTTCTTTGTGTCAATCCATGCGGATGCATTTACTGACCCCCGAGCCAACGGTGCTTCGGTCTATGCGCTATCAAACAAAGGCGCGACCAGTGAGGCTGCAAGATTTCTAGCGAAAAAACAAAATAATGCGGATTTAATTGGAGGAGCCACCGCACTTAATCTTGATAACAAAGACGAAATGTTAGCAGGCGTTCTCTTAGATCTTTCAATGACAGCGACTATGAGCACCAGTTTGGAAGCAGGGAAGCAGGTACTAAAACAAATGGGTTCTGTTGCAAGATTACACAAAAAGAAAGTTGAGCAAGCTGGATTTTTAGTCTTAAAATCGCCAGATATACCATCTCTACTGATTGAAACAGGTTTTATTTCCAACCCAAAAGAAGCGCGCAAACTTTCTAGTGGCAATTATCAACAGAGAATGGCAAAAGCGATCTATAATGGATTGGATCAATATTATTCTGAGCATCCACCGGAAGGTACATTATTGGCAAAGGTAATGAGTGGCAAGCCACTGCATTATATTGTTGCTCGTGGGGATACACTGTCAGAAATTTCTGCCCAGTATAAAATCTCAATGACCAAAATTATGCGCTACAATAAAATGTCGTCCAGTAAGATTCGCGTAGGCCAAGTGATCGCAATCCCTGGTCGTTAACAACCATTAAAAATACGGATACAAGGCCATGCCAGCAATCAACACCTTAAACCCACAGCTAGCCAACCAAATTGCGGCGGGTGAGGTTGTTGAGCGTCCCGCATCAGTCGTTAAAGAATTAGTAGAAAATAGCTTGGATGCTGGAGCCACTCGAATTGATATAGAAGTCGAGCAGGGTGGGGTAAAACGTCTATGTGTTCGCGATAATGGTTGCGGTATAGAACAATCAGATATGCCTCTAGCATTAAGTCGTCATGCCACCAGTAAAATTAGCGATATCGATGACTTAGAAGCTGTGGCCACACTGGGTTTTAGGGGTGAAGCACTAGCCAGTATAGCCTCGGTGTCACGATTATCACTAACCTCAAATAGTGGAGAAAGCCAAGGTTGGCAAGCAGTGAGTGAAGGCCGTGATATGGCGGTCGATGTTCAGCCTGCGGCGCATCCAGCCGGAACCAGTGTCGATGTTAGAGATTTATTTTTTAATACCCCCGCTAGACGAAAATTTTTGCGTACCGAAACCACCGAATATAACCGTATTGATGACTACGCCAAAAAGCTAGCGCTCAGTCATATGCAGGTCGCCTTCAGTCTGCGACATAATCAGCGGGTAAATCTCAATCTTCAGCCTGCACAGACTGTGCTCGAGCAAGAAAAACGAGTGGCCGATATCTGCGGAAAACCATTTATGGAGCAAGCGCTATATATTGATAACCATCGCACAGGCATTCGGCTATGGGGGTGGATTGGGTTGCCCACATTTTCCAGAAGCCAAACTGACCTTCAACACTTTTTTGTTAATGGTCGTAGTATTCGTGACAAAGTAGTGTCACATGCAGTTCGACAGGCCTACCAAGACGTCCTCTATCATGGCCGTCACCCAGCCTTTGTATTATTTCTTGAAATTGAGCCAAAAGATGTGGATGTCAATGTCCATCCAACTAAGCACGAAGTTCGGTTTAGAGACAGTCGAGTTATTCATGGTTTTGTCTCCAGTACACTACAAAAAGCATTGGCTCAAGATCGGCCTCAGGATCATCTGCAATCAAATGAAGCCCAAAGCCTATTACCTGAAGAAGCTATACCCACGCAATCAACTATGGGATTAGCGCCAGCTCCAACCCCATTAAATTATTCAGCCAAGACCTCGGGCTATCAAGGACAGTCAGTTAATACCCCTATGCACGCCTATCAGTCTCTTTATGCTGAGGGTGGCGCTGAAGAATCAGCGATTATTCCACCCTTAGGTTTTGCCATAGCCCAGTTAAAGGGTATTTATATATTGGCAGAAAACGAGCAGGGTATGATCGTAGTCGATATGCACGCCGCTCATGAGCGCATTACCTATGAGCAGATGAAAACAGATTTTGATAAAGAAGGACTTATAGCACAGCCATTACTGGTGCCCGAAAGCTTATCCGTCAGTCAGCGAGAAGCCGATGCTGTCGAGCAAAATCCAGATGTGTTTGTACGTCTAGGTTTCAGCGTAGAAAGGGCAGCAGCAGAGAGTATTGTTGTTCGTGAGATACCTGCATTATTACGGGGAACTCAGGTTGAAGCATTATTACGCGATGTTATTTCAGATGTTCTTGAGCACGGCACATCCGAGAGAATAAGGCATAAAATCAATGAAATTTTGTCCACCATGGCCTGTCATGGTTCAGTAAGGGCCAATCGTATATTGACCATTCCAGAAATGAATGCGCTGCTGCGAGATATGGAAGCCACCGAGCGCAGTGGCCAATGCAATCATGGTCGTCCTACCTACTTTCAGCTCAGCCTTGATGAGCTAGATAAACTCTTTCTGCGCGGCCGATGAGAGCAAACTTGGATAATAAAAAACTACCAGTTATTTTCTTGATGGGTCCAACGGCCAGTGGTAAAACTGATCTTGCCATTTCATTATTAGACCATCTTCCAGTTGAGCTTATTAATGTAGATTCCGCACAAATTTATCAGCAATTGGACATTGGTACCGCCAAGCCTGATGCTGAAACATTAAAAAAAGCGCCCCATCGACTACTTGGATTCTGTGATCCCGCCGATGCATACAGTGCCGCTGACTTTGCCACCGATGCCAAAAAAGAAATAGCAGAAATTCACACTATGGGTCGAATACCCCTGCTAGTTGGTGGTAGCATGCTATACTTTAAACTGTTACTAGAGGGACTATCTGATTTGCCAACAGCAGATGCGGATATCCGAAAAAGTATTCAGGAGCAGGCAGACAAGGAAGGTTGGGCAAGTATTCATCAGCAGTTGCAGTTAGTCGATCCAATAACTGCAGAAAAATTGCATCCAAATCATTCGCAACGTATCCAGCGCGCCCTTGAGGTATATAAAATTACCGGTTTGCCGCTCTCAGAATTACAGAATCAGTCCAACGGCGGCATTAAAGATCATTACGATGTTCGTCAATATGCGCTAGTTATACAAAATAGGGCATTGCTTCACCAGCGTATAGAACAGCGCTTTATGGCTATGATGGAAGCAGGATTTGCCAAAGAAGTCGAAGCACTGTTCCAGCGAGGCGACTTGAATGCTGATTTACCCTCAATTAGAGCCGCAGGTTACAGGCAATTGTGGGATTATTTTGAAGGCCATTACGGACTAGACGAAGCTGTTGAAAAAGCGATTATAGCCACAAGACAGTTGGCAAAAAGACAGCAGACATGGTTGAGAAATTGGCCAAATAGCCAAGAAGTACTGGTAGACAATGAACGGGGTTACCTCGATAAAAAGATACTCTATGAAAACTTTTTGGGGTTACAGTAATACATTCCGTATACTAAGTCGTATTGGTTAGATAAAATAATTGATAAGGTGAGTTGCAATCCCACCTTACACATTTGGTTGCGACTATTGCAACATATATTGAATTTTCAATACTAGGAGAAATAACAATGTCAAAAGGACAAAACATACAGGACCCATTTTTAAATGCGTTGAGAAAAGAGCGTGTTCCAGTCTCAATTTTTTTAGTTAACGGTATTAAGTTGCAGGGTACCCTTGATTCATTTGATCAGTTTGTGGTGATGCTAAAAAGTACCGTTAGTCAAATGGTCTATAAGCATGCGATTTCCACTATTGTTCCTGCAAGATCTGTTAACTATTTATCCGGCACTACTTCCCCAGGTCAGGGTGGTTATACTGGAGATAATGTCTAAATAACGTGTCATTATTTTTCGAGCGTCCAGATTTTGGTGAGCGTGCGTTACTTGTTCACCTAAAGTTAAATAGTGAAGCCGAGCCCGAGGACGTTGGAGAATTTGAGGAGCTTGTGAGATCTGCAGGTGGTGATATTGTTGACCTTATTCGCGGATCTCGCACTGCCCCTCATGCAAAGTATTTTGTTGGCACTGGCAAATTAGAAGAAATTGCCAGTGTTGTTAAACGCGAATGCGCAGAACTGATTATATTTAATCATAATTTATCCCCAAGCCAAGAGCGTAACCTTGAAGAAAGCCTTCAATGTCGAGTACTAGATAGGACTGGGCTTATATTAGATATTTTTGCCATGCGCGCGCGTACTCACGAAGGTAAATTACAGGTTGAACTCGCCCAGCTACACCATCTATCTTCGCGCTTAGTTAGAGGTTGGACCCACCTTGAGCGACAAAAAGGTGGTATTGGTATGCGAGGCCCGGGTGAAACTCAGCTAGAATCAGATCGGCGAATGGTTCGAGATCGTATTAAATCGATCAAAAAACGACTTGAAAAGGTGCGAATTCAGCGTAATCAGGGACGACAATCTAGGTTAAAATCAGATACGCCAACCATTTCTCTCGTTGGTTACACTAATGCGGGTAAATCTACATTATTTAATAGGGTAACTGAGTCTAATGTCTATGCGGCAGATCAATTGTTTGCAACATTGGATCCAACCATGCGGCGACTGGATATTCCCGAGCAAGGGCCAGTTATTTTTGCAGATACTGTAGGCTTTATAAGCCATTTGCCACACCGACTGATTGATGCTTTTCGCGCAACATTAGAAGAGGCGGCTTCGGCTAATGTGTTATTGCATATAGTGGACTCTTCGGCAGAAGACAGAACTGTTACTATAGATCGCGTAAACGATGTACTAAAAGAGATTGATGCCCATAGTTTGCCAACGCTTATGGTGTATAACAAAATTGATCTTATGGATGATGGGCAAGCCAGAATTGAGCGTGATGCAGAGGGACGTCCAGTCGCGGTATGGCTGTCAGCATTAACTGGAGCTGGAGTAGACCTGCTACTGCAAGCAGTATCGGAATATTTACCGCGAAAATTGATACACAAAAAGATACAATTACAGCCTGATCATGGCTCATTAAGGGCTGCGTTATACAGTCAAAAAGCTGTTTTAAATGAGACTTATAACGAACAAGGCAATATGAATCTAGAGATTCAATTACCAGAAAGTGACTTTTTTCGACTTGTGAAGCAATCGGGGTTGAAATTAGAGGATTTAGACACCATCTAGTAGAAAGTACTAGATGAAAGATGCAGAAAACTCAAATTCACAATGAGGCCTCTGTCAATAATTTAATTTGGAGTAAAACTATGGCTTGGAATGAACCTGGTGGTGGAAAAGACCCGTGGGGCGGCAATCGTGGAAATGATGGCCCACCTGATATCGATGAAGCCCTGAAGAAATTAGCTGAAAAGTTTCAATTTTTTGGTGGTGGTAGTGGTGGTGGCATTAAGGGTTTATTGCCTATCATTCTGGCGGTGCTTGTTATTCTTTGGGGCCTTTTAGGTTTCTATCAGGTGGATGAAAAAGAACAGGCTGTCGTTCTTAGGTTAGGTAAATATCATCTAACAAACGGGTCTGGATTACATTGGAATCCACCCATTGTTGACTCCATTAAAATAGTTGGGGTAACCGAAGAACGCCAGTATCCTGCCCGTGGCTTGATGCTAACTCAGGATGAAAATATTGTTGAGATCTCACTAACCGTCCAATACAACATTTCCGACGCGAAAGATTTTGTACTGAATATTAAAGACCCTGAAACCAGTCTCAAACGAGCCACTGACAGCGCACTGCGTCATGTTGTGGGTAGTACAGGTCTAGATGGAGTGATATCAACAGGTCGTGAAGAGGTCGCCCTTGGAACAGCCGAGAAGCTGCAAAATCTGCTCGATATATACGGCAGTGGTATTAACGTTGTTAAAATTAATATTGAAGAATCTCGTCCTCCGACTGAAGTTAAGGCAGCCTATGATGATGTAATTAGAGCGCGAGAAGATCTTGAACGATTGGTGAATGAAGCCCAAGCCTATTCCAATGGAATTATTCCCGAAGCTCGGGGTGAAGCTCAACGTTTAAGAGAAGAAGCAGAGGGATACAAATCCCAGGTTGTGTCTAAATCCGAAGGTGAGGCAAAACGTTTTACTAAGTTGCTTACAGAATATCAAAAAGCACCGGTGGTAACACGCGAGCGTCTTTATCTTGATGCAGTGGAAGAGGTTATGTCTCAAAGTACCAAGATTCTAATGGATGCTAAGGGCGGCAATAACATGCTCTATCTACCGTTGGATAAAATTGTTCAACAGGGTAGCACTAACAGACAGTCTGATTCAGATGCTACCAGCGATCAGATGGTCGACCGTATTGCCAATGATGTGATCGAGAGATTACAGAGAAACAATGATCGAATTCAATCGGAGAGACGACGATGAAAAATCTAATTAAAGCACTAGGTTTATTGATTGTTGTTTTGACCTTAGTGAACAGCACTCTTTATGTAGTCAGTGAATTTGAACGTGGTGTAAAACTACGTTTCGGTAAGTTAATTGAGGCCGATATTCAGCCGGGTTTACATGTCAAAGTCCCTTTTGTTGATGATGTGCGAATCTTTGATGCGCGAATATTAACAGTTGATGCACAGCCTGCTAGCTTCTTTACCATTGAAAAGAAGCGTCTAATTGTAGATTCCTATGCAAAGTGGCGCATTGCCAATGTTGAGACTTACTATAAAGCGACCGGTGGTGTTGAATCTGTTGCGCATAATCGCCTTGCTAATCGAGTGAATACCGGACTGAGAAATCAGTTTGGTACAAGAACACTTCACGAAGTAGTGTCTGGTGAGCGTGATCTATTAATGAAAAACATTACCGATGATCTTAACCGAACGGTATTAGATAGCTTGGGTATTGAAGTGATAGATGTGCGTGTTAAGCGAATTGATCTACCTCAAGAAGTAAGTGGCCCCGTATTCAGACGAATGACAGCAGAGCGAGAAAAAGAAGCACGTGAGCTGCGTTCAACTGGTAAAGAAAAAGCCGAAAAAATTAGAGCGGCTGCTGATCGAGAGAGAACCATTGAGCTGGCTAATGCTTATCGTGATGCGGAAGAATTGCGCGGTGAAGGCGATGCTGAAGCAGCAAAAATTTATGCCTCTGCATACCAAGGAGATCCGGAGTTTTACTCATTTGTTAGAAGTTTAAATGCCTATAAGCACTCTTTTTCAAATAAAGGCGATATTATGCTAGTGGAACCAGATAGTGACTTCTTTAAATATTTAAAACAGCAGGATGCGAAATAAATCTAATTTGTGGTAAAAATCTCTGCCACAGATACAGCTAATTTGGTAAAATAGAAAAAACCGGGGCGACTCGGTTTTTTTTTGCCCATATTTGTACAAATTATAAATTTATTGTCACAAATATAGGTTTAATCCTTATAATTGCATTATTGATGTGATTTTAGATTAAATCCTGTGAGGATATTGTGTCAAAAGTAGACAATTGGCTATTGCCAGACGGCATCGATGAGGTGCTACCAGAGCAAGCGCGGCTTATTGAAAGTTCGCGGCGTATTTTGCTGGATCTCTATAATACTTGGGGCTATGACCTTGTTATCCCGCCAATGGTTGAATTTACCGAATCGCTCTTAAGCGATTTTGGTAAAGACCTTGATTTGATGACTTTTAGATTAACCGATCAAATCAGTGGGCGAATGATGGGTATTCGCGCGGATATTACTCCTCAGGCGGCTCGTATTGATGCTCACAGCCTTAATCGTCAGGGCCCAAATAGACTTTGTTACGCTGGTACTGTGTTACAAACCAAGCCAAGAGGCCCTTTAGAGTCTCGTACTCCGATTTCTGTAGGTGTTGAATTATTCGGTGAGGCGGGTGTTAGTGCCGATATCGAAGTTTTAGAATTATTCTTAAAAACCTTGGAAGTGTCTGGTGTTGATGCAGTGCACTTAGATCTGGGGCACGTGGATATATTGCGTGGGTTACTGACTGACTCCAATTTGTCTGGCGAACAAGAAGCTGAACTATTTAGTTTACTGCAAAGCAAAGCAAGTGCAGAGCTAGACGCTTGGATCATCTCAAATATTAGTGATTCAAAACTGGCCAATTGGCTTAAATCTCTTCCCACCTTAGCCGGTGGTATTGAGGTTTTGGATGAGGCCAAGCAATGCCTATCAGGTGCACCTCAGCAGGTAGTTGATGCTCTGGGTCAGCTAGAAAAAATTATTGATTCGCTGGCTAATCAAGGCGTTACTATTTACCTTGATTTAGGCGATATTCCTGGATTTAATTATCACACAGGTGTGGTCTTTGCTGCCTATAAACAGGGCTATGGGAAAGCGCTTGGTAATGGTGGGCGCTACGACAACATTGGACAAGTTTTTGGTCGCGCTCGAACCGCAACTGGCTTCGCCTTTGATTTAAAGTCGCTGGTGGCCAATGGTCAGTCTGATCAGCCAGCTAAGGGTGGAATTTTTGTGCCTGAATGTGCTGATGCCCAATGTCGCGAGCAAATTATATCCCTTCGTCAGCAGGGTGAACGTGTTGTGCAAGGTTTTGCAGGGCAGGTGGTGGACTTCCAAGAAATGAATTGTGATCGACAGCTTATTAAGAAGAGCGGTCAGTACCTTATTGAGACAATATCCTAATTAAAACAATCGTTTGAATACACAGAGTATAAAATTTTATGGGTAAAAATGTAGTGATTCTCGGCTCCCAATGGGGCGACGAGGGCAAGGGAAAAATTGTTGATTTATTGACTGATAAAGCCACATTGGTAGCTAGATTTCAGGGAGGTCACAATGCGGGCCATACCCTAGTTATCGATGGTAAAAAAACAGCATTACATCTTATCCCATCGGGTATTTTGCGCGATCATGTCACCTGCGTTATTGGCAATGGTGTGGTGTTGGCTCCCGATGCACTATTTAAAGAAATTAAAATGCTTGAAGAGCGTGGCGTTGAAGTGCGCGAAAGACTCAAGGTTTCTGGTTCATGTCCGTTAATTTTGCCTTACCATATTGCTCTGGATCAGGCTCGAGAAGAATCCCTAGGCAACTCTAAAATCGGCACCACCGGTCGTGGTATTGGTCCAGCCTA